>NZ_JBHLZP010000632.1:0-4220 GCF_042429965.1 Actinoallomurus acaciae | reverse complement strand
GGCGGCCCTCGAACTCGCGTTGGCGGCGGACCGCGTACCTTCCGGGGGCGCAGCCCGTCGCGCCGTGTTCCGCGTGCAGCAGGTACACCGGGGCGGTGGCCGCGAAGGCGCCCAGGGTCAGCCCGTCGGCCTCGGCCACCATGCCGGTCCAGCGGCAGGTGCCCGGTTCGGCGACCAGCGTGTGCGGGTGGCCGCCGGCCGCGCCGCGCAGGAGTTCCACCCCCTCCGGAGGCACCGGTGCCCAGCGGGCGGCCGGCCAGAGGCGTACGGGCTCGGCGAGGATGGCGTACGGGACGACGATCAGGTCGCCCTGGGCCTGCAGGCCGTCGACGACGGGGATCGCCATCGACCGTTCCAGATGGTCGAGTACGGACAGGCCGGTCTGTTCGACGAGGGAAGCGAGAGTCACGGTCACGGGAATCACCTCAGGTTCGGCGGAGGAGCTGGGAGTAGTCGTCGCCGGACAGGCCGTACGTCCAGCCTGCGGCGGCGATCGGATCGGTGAAGTGGCCCGGCACGGTCAGCCCGTAGCGGCGGCGGCGTCCGTCGCGCTCGACGGAGCCGTTCACGGCGAGGAGCACCTTGGTCCGGTCGCGTACGTGGTAAAGACGCAGCTCGCAGCCTGGATTGCCCGGGTCCGGCGCGGTGGCGACCACGCGCAGCCCCGCCTCCTCGATGTAGGACGCCCATCCCGCGTGCTCGATCGCGCAGCGGCGTACCTCCACGTTGGTCTCTCCCGCGATGCGCCAGGCGCGCGGGTCGGTGATCACCCAGGACGGCACGTGCCTCCCGTGCCAGGCGTACACCTCCCAGCCGTCCCCGTACCGCAGCGCGGGACCGTCCGCGTGGTGCAGGCGTACGGTCCCGTTGTCCTGCCAGACCTCGGTGCGCAGGGCGACCGGGCGGTCGGAGACGACGCAGACGTGTTCGCGCGGCCACCACCAGCCGCAGGAGCGGGCCAGCGCCGCCCAGGGTTCGAACCGTCGCGTCTGGTCCGCCGTGAACGGCCTTCCGGTCAGCCGCCGCAGCGCGTCGTAGTGCGCGACCCGTGATGGGCACTGCGTGCGATACCAGGAATGGCGCCAGGACGACGGATCCGCCGCCCGCAGCGCGGTCGTGAGCGAATCCCGGCAGGACTGCGCGAGAGGCCCGCTCACCTCGAACCGAACCGTCGGTTCGACCGAACGACCGGCGATGCGGAAATGTTCGTCGAGTCGCAGGAACAATGCGGTGCGCAGCTCGGAGAATCGCCGGGGCAACGGCCATTCGGAAAGGCGGTCGATTCTTTCCGAAGGCCGTGGCCCCACGCCCGGTGGAACGGTCTCCAAGGCAGTGACCGGCGACGACGTCCAGTGGAAACGTGGTGGATCGAGTCCGAGGAGGTCGTACAGGCCGGAGATGGCGGCCTCTGCGGCCGGCCGGTCGGCGGGCCGCGTCGACAACGCCCGGCCCAGCCATTCTTCGCGAATTTCGGCAGCTTCCCGCTGCAGGTGGACGCTCACCAGATGAAGGTGACGTCGTCCTTTCCGTCAATCATGGAACAAAGAGTGACAGACGAAAGCGGGATTTGTCTACCGCCGGCTGGGCTCCGGCGTCGCCGGTGTGGACGCGGGTCGCTTGGGGCGTGCCCGCAGCATCAGGACGGCCACCACCGCCGCGGCCAGGCCGCCGACCACGCCCACGGCGGAGACCGTCGTCATGGCGTCCACGAACGCGCCCTTGGCGGCCGAGGCGAGGGCCGAGTCACCCTGGGCGGCCGCGATGGCCAGCGCCTCGCCGATCGAGTGGCGCGCCGGGCCGGTGACGCTGTCCGGCATGTTGGCCCCGTACGCGGCGGTCAGCACGCTGCCCAGCACCGCGATGCTCAGCGCCTGGCCGATCTGCGACACCGTGTCGTTGACGGCCGAGCCCACGCCGGCCCGGTCCTTCGGCAGCGCGCCCAGCAGCGTCGCGTACGCCGCGGGGCCCGCCGTGCCGCTGCCGGCGCCCATGACGACCAGGGCGATCACGAGCGTCCCGTAGCCGTCGCCCGGCGACAGCAACGAGAGCAGGCCGAAGCCCACGGCCAGCAGGACCAGTCCGGTGGCCAGCGTCGCGCGGGCGCCGAACCTCTTGTCGACGGCCACGCCGACGCCGTTGAACACGATCACGGTCACCAGCAGCGGGACGAACGCGATCCCCGCCCTCATCGGGCTGTATCCCAGCACGAACTGCAGGAACTGGGTGAGCGCCAGCATCAGTCCGCCGGAGGAGAACGACAGCAGGACGACGGACAGGCCGGCGCCGCTGAAGTCGCGGTTGTGGAACAGGGCCAGCGGCAGCATCGGCGTCCGGCTGACGCGCTGCCAGACCGCGAACGCGATCAGCGCGACGACCGCGACGACGAAGCCGCCGATCGTCTGCGCGGACGACCAGCCGTCCTTCGCCGACCCGATGACGCCCCAGACCAGCGCCGTCATGCCGACCGTCGACAGGAGCGCGCCGAGCAGGTCGGGCCGCCCCGCCGGGCCGCGGCTCTCGGGAATGAGCAGCAGGGACGCGATGATGCCGAGCACAGCGATGGGGACGTTCAGCAGGAACACCGATCCCCACCAGAAGTGGTCCAGCAGCAGGCCGCCGACGATGGGGCCGCCGAGCGCGCCCAGCATGAGCACCGAGCTCCAGATGGCGATGGCCTTCTTGCGCTCCTGGTCGTCGAAGACCGTCGTGAGGATGGACAGCGTGCCCGGCATGAGGAAGGCCGCGCCGGCGCCCATCAGCGCCCGGCAGGCGATGAGCTGGCCGGGGGAGCCGGAGAACGCCGCCGGGATCGACGCGCCGCCGAAGAGCGCCAGGCCGATGACCAGGCCGGTGCGCCGGCCGTACCGGTCGGAGAGGGCGCCCGCGGTGAGCAGGAGTCCGGCGAGGACCAGTACGTACGCGTCGAGGATCCATTGGATGTCGGCGCTGGATGCGTGCAGGTCGCGGATGAGTGAGGGGATCGCGACGTTGAGGACCGTGTTGTCGATCACGACGACGAGCAGGCTCAGGCACAGGACGCCGAGGATCAGCCATCGCCGTGGATGAGGTGATGCGGCTCCTGGGTCGCCCGTCGTGGGCCCTTCTTCCGCGGCCGGGGGAGTGGACATGAGTGCTCCGTTCGTACGCTGTGCGAGTGTGTCGTACAGCGTACTACCAGCCTCGAACAGTGTGCGAGAGGCGATATTCTGCGGGGGAGCGTTTTTTAGTGCGAAGGGCGTCCGAATGCCACGCGACACCGACCCGATCACCACCTCGGTCTGGGTGCGTCCCTCACGGGCGCGCCGGGGCGAACAGCCCACCCTGAGCCGAGAGCAGATCGTGCATGCCGCGATCGAACTGCTCGACGCCGAGGGCATCGGCGGCCTGAGCATGCGCCGCCTCGGCGCCAAGCTGGGCGCGGGCACGACATCGCTCTACTGGTACGTGGCGCACAAGGACGAGCTGCTCGAACTCGTCCTGGACGAGGTCATGGGCGAGATCGAACTCCCCGACCCGTCCGCCGCCGACTGGCGATCCGCCGTGAGCGACGCGGTCCGGAGCGTACGGGCGGTGATCCTGCGCCACACCTGGATGGCCGGCCTGTACGGAACCCACCCCGCGATCGGCCCCCAGTCGATGCGGCTGAGCGACCGGTTGATCGCGGTGCTGACCGCCGCCGGCTTTTCGGGCCTCGAACTGGCCCATGCGAGCTCACTGCTCATGTCGCACGCGCTCGGCTCGGCCGTGATGGACGTGGCGATGCACACCGCGACCACCCTGTCCGGCAAGGATGCGAACGAGCTGGTCCAGCAGCTGGAGCCGTATTTCGACCGCATCGCCGAGGAGTACCCGAGCTACACGAAATGGTGGTCGCAGAACAAGGACGCGGACATGGAGCAGATGCGGGAGGAGGGCTTCGAGTTCGGTCTGCAACGCCTGCTCGACGGCCTGGAATCCTGGCTCCGATCTGATGGCTGACCCACTCGCGACGCGGCCCGATTCGAGGAGCCGGTGACACGGCTCGGTCGAGAATGGACCTCGCTACACCCAGCCGCGCACCCGGCACAGCCGCGCCGGGCGCAGCCGTGCCCGGCCTGGGGTTTGTTTTGTGGATCTTGGTTGAGTCACAAGATGAGGCTGGCGATGGTCACCGAACTCCGGTAATGAGCGGCGGGTTTTTCATAGCGGGTGGCGAGTCCGCGGAAGCGTTTGAGCTGGCC
>NZ_JBHLZP010000631.1:0-4251 GCF_042429965.1 Actinoallomurus acaciae | reverse complement strand
CCCCGTGGGGCCGGGCCTCGGCGGCGGAGGACCTCGGCGTCCTGCTCGCCGGGTCGCGGGACCACGTGGACGACGGCGCGGCGATCGAGGCCCTGGACCGGGCGCTGGAGGGCTACCAGCAGATCGGCGCGCTGCGCGACGCGGCCCGGATCCGGGCCCGGCTGCGCCGGCTGGGCGTACGACGCCGCCACTGGACCCAGTCCGAGCGTCCGCTCTCCGGCTGGTCGAGCCTGACCGAGACCGAACGGAACGTCGCCGCCCTCGCCGCGCAGGGCCTGACCAACCCGCAGGTCGCGACGCAGATGTTCGTCTCGCCGCACACGGTGAAGTTCCATCTGCGCCAGGTCTTCCGCAAGCTGGGGATCGCCTCCCGTGTCGAGCTGGCCCGGCTCGCCACCGAGCACGCCTCGGAATCTCCGGCCGAGGGCCTGTCCCAAGGTCCCCGGCCGTAGCCCGCGGCAGGGCGGCGAGGCTTCGGTCAGCCCATGGTCTTGGCGCCGTCGAGGGACTCGCGGATGATGTCGGCGTGGCCGGCGTGCTGCGCGGTCTCGGCCAGGATGTGGATCAGCGTACGGCGGGCCGACCAGCGCGTGCCCGGCCTGAACCAGGGCGCCTCCGGCAGCGGGCGTGACATGTCCAGGTCGGGCAGGCCCCTCACGATCTCCTCGGTGCGGCGGGCGACGTCCTCGTAGTCGGCCAGCACGCCCGCGAGGGTCTCCCCCTCGAGCATGCGGAACTGATCGTCCCGGTTCTCGCCGCCCGTGGCGACGCTGTCGGTGCCGTCGACGATGAAGTCCATCCAGGCACTCTCGACCGCCGTGACGTGCTTGATCAGGCCGCCGAGGCACAGCTCGCTCGCCGTCGTACGGCGCCCCGCCTGCTCGTCGGTCAGCTCACGCACCGTGTGGCGCAGGAAGAACCGCTGCTGGGCCAGGGACTCCAGCAGGGTCTCGGTCTCGGCGGTCTCGTGCGTGATGGTCATGTTCTTTCGCCCTTCTCTCGGCCGTCACGCACGACGATAGGGACCATTGCGGCCACTTTCCGTCCGCAATGACCCGCCGCTCGAAAAGGGACGAGCCCCCCGGGGGTTCGTCCGGGGGCTCGTCCGCGTGCGGGTTACTCGGTCCGCGACCCCGCCTTGCCGCTCTTGGCGGCGGCGGGCGGCGTCGGGTCACCGAGCTGCGAGACGTGCACCGTGTCGGTCTTCGGCAGGGTGCCGTTCAGGAAGTAGGCGTCGAAGTAGGAGTCGACGCCACCGGGACGCAGGTCGCCGCGGTGGACGATGCAGTGCGTACGGTCGCCGTCCTGGACCACCAGGTGCGAACCCCGGAGGATCTTGTGCAGCTCCAGCGCGCCGGCGTACGGCGTGGCCGCGTCGTCGGTTGCCTGGAACATCAGGATGTTGCTCGGCAGGTTCTTGCTCTGGCCGACCTTGACCGGCGTGCCGGACTTGGCGCCCCAGAACAGGCACGGCGCGTTGAACCAGACATTGCTCCAGGTCAGGAACGGGTTGGTCCGGTTGACGCGGGCGGCGTCGGCGTGCCACTTGGCCCAGCTCGTCGGCCACTGGGTGTCGGTGCACTGGACCGCGTTGTAGACGGCGAAGGTGTTGTCGTCGCTGCCGCCCGTGGTCTGGGCGCCGAACGTCCCGGCGAAGGTCGCGACGTCACCGGCCTTGTAGGCCGACAGGGCCGCCGCGTACGAGTCCCAGACCGCCTGGCTGCGGCGGTAGGCCGCGTTCTGGATGTTGTCCACCAGCTCGTCCTCGCCGACCGCCACGGTGTGGCCGTCGGAGGTGAACGTCACCGGGTGCGCGGCCAGCTTGTCCTGGAGGGCGTAGTAGTAGCTCCGCACGGCGGCCTGGGTGGTGCCCAGGTGGTAGGTGGAGTCGTACTTGGCGATCCAGCCGAAGTAGTAGTCCATGTTCTTGTTGAACGCGACGTCCTGGGTGAGCTGGGCGTCGTACCAGACGTTCTTCGGGGTCACATTGCCGTCGAGGACCATTCGGCCGACGTTCTGGCCGAAGACGGTGGCGTAGACCTGGCCCAGGTAGGTGCCGTAGGAGGCGCCGTAGTAGTCGAGCTTCTTGTGGCCCAGCGCCTGGCGGATCGTGTCCATGTCGTGGACGGAGTCGATCGTCTTGATGTGGTCGAGCAGGTCGACCTTGGCGCCGCGGCCGAACTTGCGCGTGCACGCGTCGGCGTAGTCCTTGGACTTCTCCAGCCAGGTGGCGTCGTCCTTGCGGCCGCCCGTGCCGTACTCCGGCCGCGGGGCGTTGCTGTAGTCGACGTCGCAGCTCAGCTTGGGCGTGCTGAACCCGACGCCGCGCGGGTCGAAGCCGATGACGTTGTACGCCGCCTGCATCGGGGCGGAGTTGCGCGCGTAGACGCTCGCGCCGAACAGCGCGCCCTCGCCGCCCGGGCCACCTGGGTTGACCAGGATGTCGCCCTTGGCCGCGCCCGAGCCCTGGTGCGGCAGCCGGGTCAGCTCAAGGGTGATCTTCTGCCCGTTCGGGTGGGCATAGTCCAGCGGAACCTGGAGCTCGGCACACTGAATGATCTTCGACACCTGGACGGGGCCGACGCTGTCATACGCCTTGGCACCGTTCACGATGTCCGCCTGGCAGGTGTGCCACGCGAGGCTCGCCGGCCGGAACGCCCCCGACGTTCCCGTGGTCGCGGACGCGCTTGTGGCACCGAGACCGAGGCCGGTGAGGCCCAGTCCGGCCGCCGCGGCCACAGCAAGAAGCTTCTTCACGAAACCCCCTTACAGGTCGGGCTACGTTTTGCCCGAAATGGTGAACAAGGGGTGATTGTCGCGAGACCCCATGGTCGACTGAAGATGACGGTGCAGATGGTTGCCGAATCGTGACAAATTACCCAAGTCGGCACAGCGTCGCCAAGAGTCGTAATTTCGCATCAGATCGTACGTTTCCCCCGCCGAGTATCGGTAACCCCAGATATCCCCTGAGACACGGATATAGCGGCGTTATCGCAGGACTCTCGCGTGCGCCGCGCCCTGAGCCGGTTCAGGCCGACGAAGATCAATGGACGGAAGATCACCGACGACGTTTCCGCAATGTTTCCCGGCACGGTGCCGCAGCGCGGTCACGCCGTAGCGCGGCGCGGTCACGCTCACGGCCGTGAGGATCGCGATAGTCACTGAGTCGTTCCTGCCCCACGTCAACGGCGTGACCAACTCCGTCTGCCGGGTGCTGGAGCACCTGGCCGGCCGTGGACACGAAGCGCTCGTGGTCGCCCCGGGCCCGGGCCCGGACGGACCCGACGACCGGCTGCGGCTGACGGCCGGGGTGCCCCTCCCCTTCTACCGTTCATTCGTCGTCGGCCTGCCCAGCCGGCACGTGACCCCGACACTGCGCGACTTCCGGCCCGACGTCGTGCATCTCGCCTCACCGCTGATGCTCGGCACCTCCGGCGTCGCGGCGGCCGAACGGCTCGGCGTACCGGCCGTGGCGGTGTTCCAGACCGACCTCGTCGGGTTCGCCCGCCGGTACGGCCTGCGCGGCGCCGACGCGCTGGTGTGGGCCTGGCTCCGGCGCATCTACGAGCGGGCCGACCGTACGCTGGCGCCGTCCCGGCCGACAATGGACGAACTGCGCAAGCGCGGGTTCCCCCGGCTCGCGCTGTGGGCCCGGGGCGTCGATGACCAGCGCTTCCACCCCCGGCACCGGTCGGCGGAGCTGCGCGAGCGGCTGGCGCCCGGCGGTGAGGTGCTCATCGGGTACGTCGGTCGGCTCGCCACCGAGAAGCGGCCGTGGATGCTCGCGCACCTGGCCGGCCTGCCCGGCGTACGCCTCGTCGTCGTCGGGGACGGCCCGGCCCGGCGGCGGCTGGAGCGGCTGCTGCCCGAGGCCACCTTCACCGGCTTCCGTACGGGTCAGGAGCTGTCGGAGCTGGTCGCGTCGCTGGACGTGTTCGTGCACACCGGCGCGGACGAGACGTTCGGCCAGGCGGTGCAGGAGGGACTCGCCGCGGGGCTGCCGGTCGTCGCGCCCGCCTCGGGCGGCCCGCTGGACCTCATCCGGCCGGGGCACAACGGGCTGCTGTATCCGCCCGACGACCCGGTCGCGATGCGCGCCGCCGTCGCGGCGCTGGCGTCCGACGCCTCGCTGCGGACCCGGATGGGCGGTCACGCGCGGCTGTCCGTGCACGGCCGCGGCTGGGAGGGCATCTGCGACGAGCTCATCGGCCACTACCAGGCCGTGCTCGGAGCGACGCCGGTGGAGCACGC
>NZ_JBHLZP010000630.1:0-4266 GCF_042429965.1 Actinoallomurus acaciae | reverse complement strand
CCGCCCGGAGGGTTCGGCCGGGTGCGCCCGCCGGTCGCCGAACAGGCCGCCCACCAGGTCCGCGGTGAGCTCGGCCAGCGCGAACGGGTCGGTGCTCCGACGGGCACGCGCGAGCAGGACCCGGTGCGTGGCGGCGAGCCGGCCGGTCACCGGGGCGGTCGGGCGTACGGGAACGCCGCCGGTCAGCTCGGCCATGAACGACGGCGACAGGGCCACGGCCGTCCAGACGTCCTCGGCCCCCACCCGGTGAGCGATGCTCTGCTCCTCGGCCGGCCCGCCGAGGTAGGCGGTGACGGGATCCGCCAGGAACACGTGACCACCGACCCGCGCGCGGAACACCCCGCCCCGCACGAGCGTCAGCCGGTAGCCGGACGAGGTGTCCGGGTCGGTCCAGTCCTCGATCGCGGCCCGTATCGTCACCCGCTCGACACGGAAGCCGTCCCCGGCCGCGACCGGCGTCACCGTACGCACGCGGCCGACGCTACCCGCGCGGCGGGAGACGCTCCACCTCCCACCGCGGACGCGCCTTCCGGCTCCCGCCGCCCGCCCGATCACCGACGATGAACCGCCCGGCGCGCTTAGACCCAGATCGCACACGGCAGCCGGTCGGACCGGCGCTACCCGCGCGGCGAGACGCGCTCCACCTCCCACCGCAGACACGCCTTCCAGCTCCCGCCAGGCGTGCTCAGACCCAGATCGCGCACGGCAGCCGGTCGGCGAAGACCTCCGGTGTGCGCGGCAGGCTCTCGGCGTTCCCCTCCAGTACGCGTTGCGCCGTCCAGGCGGCCGCGGCGGCGTCGAGGACGTCGTCGACCTTGGCGGCCGCGCCGGCCGCTCCCAGGTCACCGGTGAGGACGATGCCGGCGTCGGCCAGCAGCCGCCGGCGGGTCTCCGCGCCCGCCCACGTCGTCTTGCGCGGCAACGGGCGGCGGTTCGTCATATGGGCGAAGCAGACCTCGGGATGGACCTCGACGACGCGGCACGACACCCGCCTCACCCATGCGTCGACCTCCCGGATCCTGGTCCGCAGCGCGAACGCCTGGGCCGACACACCCGCACCGGTCAGGCCGCGGTTGATCCGGACGGCCTCGGGATGCGTCCTCGCCTCGATGGCGGCCCGTACGGGAGTCATGAACACCGAGGCCCTCCGCGCACCGACGTATTCACGGGCGAGCAGGTCCGCCTGCCGTGGCCCGTGGTCGGGCAGGCCGATGGGCATGTCGACGCCCACCACCGCGACCGGCCCGTCCTGAACCGCGTCCGTGAGGAGACATTCGATGTCGGCACCGAAGTACGCGGTGGGACGGCCACCGCCGAGGGCCACGCCGACCCAGCCCGTCGCGCACACGTCGGCCCCGAGCACCCGCCGGACGCCCATGCCGCCGACCACCTCCATCGCCCCTGGCCGATCACCCGCCACGTTCCGGTCGAACGCGCGCCGCGCCCGGGCGCGGCCACCTGAGAAGAGCACTACGCCACCCCGAGCCACGTTGTCCACAGGCGGCATGGGCATCGGCGGACGGACGCCCCCTCTGGGACACGGAGAACCGGCGGCGGCTCATCGTCGATCGCCATACGGCGCCGGAGCCGACCGCCTGGGGCATGTTTCGAAGTCCCGCCGTCCGGGACACTCCGTACCGCTCGGTGTTAAAGGCGGGTGGTCGGCCGCCGGTGAGGGGGATGAAGCGGGGGCTGTCACCGTGCCGGCCCGGCGAGGCCGGCCGGCGACCAGATGGATTTTCGTGGTCCAGCCGCCGCAGGACTTGCCCAGAGCCTCCCGCCCGGCTCTCTTGCCCGCTTGAGCAGCTCCTCATCCGCACACAGTCACCTGCACGACTCACCCGGGATCACGAGACTGATCCACAAGACGAGGCCTAGGGATATCCCTACGGCTCCCCGTTAGGACTTCACCGGGTCGGCCTCCTTACGGACACTCCTGACCAGGAGGCGGCGAACGGCGTCACTTCGCCGAGAACCCGGAAGGAGGTCTCGCCGCCGGAACACGCCAGCGGCCCGGATCGTGCGCCGGGGCCCCGGGCGGTGTCCGGATCGTCGCCGCGGTGCCCGCTCCCCTGGACCTCCCCCGCCAAGGCCCTACGGATCGGGCGGCAAGACCGCCGGGCTCCCCCGCACCACGGCCGTCCCCCCAGGGCGGCCGCCGGCCCTGTCCTTCCCGCCTGCCCGCCACCGCGGGCGCATCGCTCAACGGCGAAAGGAACCCTCCGCCCATGTCCAGACCACGCCTCGCGACGGTGTCGGCGACCGCCGTACTCGCCGTCGCGGCCGCGCTGACGGCCGTCCCGGCCGCCGGCGCCTCACCACAGCGGCCCACCGCTCCCAAGCCCGCCGCGAACGCGGGCCGCTCGGCGTTCACCCAGGACGACTTCACCACCGACCCGTCCGCGAGCACGCGCATGCAGGCGATCGCCGACGCGCGCAAGGCGCTCTCGGCGCACAAGGGCACCGCCCACGCGAAGACCGGTGACGCGTTCACGCCGCGTACGGTCGTCGTCGCCAAGAACGGCGCCGCCGACGTCCGCTTCGACCGGACCTTCCACGGCCTGCCGGTGTACGGCGGCGACCTGATCGTCCACCTGAAACCGGGCGGCTCGTACCGGGCGCTGAACGTCGCGACACCCGCCGCCGCGGTGTCCACCACTCCGAAGGTCGCCGCGTCGGCGGCCGCGAGCACGTCCCGCGCTCGGCTGCGCGGCACGGTCGCGTCGGTCGGCAGGCCGCACCTCGCGGTCTGGGCCACCGGACGGTCCGCCCAGCTCGTCTGGGAGACCGTCGTACGCGGGGTGCTCGCCGACCAGACGCCGAGCGTCCTGCACGTCCTGGTCGACGCGGTCAAGGGCAAGGTCGTGACCCAGCGGGACGAGGTCGACACCCTGCTCTCCCCCGCCCAGCAGAGGGCCGCCGCCGCACGCGGCGACGTCACGCCGCTCGTCGCCGGCACGGGCAACTCGATCTACAGCGGTTCGGTGCCGATCGACCTGACCCAGTCGGGCAGCACGTACCAGATGAAGGACCCGTCGCACGGCAACGGGTACACCACGAACCTGAACCACGCCACGAGCGGCACCGGCACGATCTTCAGCAACTCCACCGGAACGTTCGGCAACGGCACCAACGGCGACGCGGCGTCGGCCGGCGTCGACGCGCACTTCGGCGCCGCGGAGACGTTCGACTACTACAAGAACGTGCACGGCCGTAACGGCATCTTCGGCAACGGCTCGGGTGTGCCGTCGCGGACGCACTACGGCAACGCGTACGTCAACGCCTTCTGGGACGGCTCCCAGATGACGTACGGCGACGGCTCGGGCAACGCCCGTCCGCTCGTCGAGATCGACGTCGCCGGGCACGAGATGAGCCACGGCGTCAGCGGCGCCCTCACCGGCTGGGGTGAGAACGGTGAGACCGGCGGCATGAACGAGGGCACCAGCGACATCTTCGGCACGATGGTGGAGTTCTACGCGAACAACTCCCACGACACGCCCGACTACACCATGGGCGAGCTGATCAACATCAACGGTGACGGCACGCCGCTGCGCTACATGTACCAGCCCTCGCTCGACGGCGCGTCGCCGAACTGCTACACGAGCGGCAACGGCTCGCTGGACCCGCACTACTCCCTCGGCCCGCTGACGCACTGGTTCTTCCTGCTGGCCGTCGGCAGCGGCAACCACGGGTACGGTAACAGCCCGACCTGCAACAACTCGACGGTCACCGGCATCGGCAACGACAAGGCCGCCAAGGTCTGGTACCGCGCGCTCGCCTCGTACGCGAGCAGCAGCGAGAACTACGCCCGTGCGCGCACCGACTCGCTGAAGGCCGCCGCCGACCTGTACGGCACCCACTGCACCGAGTACAACACGGTGGACGCCGCCTGGGCGGCCGTCAGCGTCACCGGAACGGACCCGGCCCCCGGTACCTGCCCGAGCCAGCCCGGCAGCCCGTCGGTGACCAACCCCGGCAACCAGACGAGCACCGTCGGCACGGCCGCCAGCCTGCAGATCCAGGCGAGCGACCCGAACGGCCAGACGCTGACCTACAGCGCCACCGGACTGCCCGCCGGGTTGTCGATCAACGCCTCGACCGGCCTGATCTCCGGCACGCCGACCACGGCCGGCACCTCATCGGCGACGGTGACCGCGAAGAACACCTCGAACGCGACCGGCTCGACGACGTTCACGTGGACGGTGAACCCGGTCGGTGGCGGGTGCTCCTCGACCGGCAACAAGGTGACCAACGGCGGATTCGAAT
>NZ_JBHLZP010000629.1:0-4281 GCF_042429965.1 Actinoallomurus acaciae | reverse complement strand
CGCCGTCGCCGGCGGCGTCCTGCTTCGCCGGGCCGACACCGGCCGGACGGCCGGGCGCCCTACCGCCCGGCCGGCTGAGCGCTCGCCGGTCGCCTGACCGACCCGGCGAGCCGCCGCAGGCGTTCCTCCGACGGCGAGCCCGCCTCGGCCTGGAACATCGTCACGCCCTGGCCCTCGTCGTCGGGTGTTCGCAGGAACTCGGCGGTGAGGGTCATGACGCCCACGTCCGGGTGCCGGTAGGCACGCGCGATGGACGCGCAGTTGCTCACCGGATGCTCGGTCCACAGGGTGCGGAACTCCGGGCTGAGCGTCAGCAGTTCCTCGATCAGGGCGGTCAGCCCCTCGTCCCCGGGGAACCTGCCGAGCGATCCCTCCAGATAGGCGATGTCGTCACGGGCCTTCTGCTCCCAGTCGGCATAGAGCCCGCGAGAGAAATCCGTCTCGAGAAAGTCGACGCGGACGAAGTTCGGCTTCTCCTCGGCCTCGAAAGGCCAGTGCGGGGCCAGCAGGGCGTGCGCCAGGGGGTTCCACGCCAGGATGTCGCCCCGCCTGCCCACCGCGATCGCAGGCGTCTCGGTGAAGGAGTCCACCATCCGCCCGATGCCGGGACGCAGGCGTTCGGGCCGCGCCTTCTCCCGCGCCCGCGTGACCCGGGCCAGCCGGTGCAGGTGCGCCACCTCGTCGTCGTCCAGCCGCAGGACGCGGGCGACGGAGTCCAGGACCTCCTCGGAGACGTTCGGGCTCTGCCCCTGCTCCAGCCGCGTGTAATAGCCGACGCTGACCCCGGCCAGCGGTGCCAGCTCCTCCCTGCGCAGCCCGGCCACCCGGCGATGCCGGACCCCGGAACGCAACCCCACGTCCTCGGGCTGAAGCCGGGCTCGACGGGACCGCAGGAACTCACCAAGGGCAGAACCGGGATACATGCCCACCACCGTACTGAGAGGAAGTCGCACCCGGCGGCGGCAGGGGGAGCCGCCGATTCCCCTGCCGTCAATCGATATGGCGAAAAAATGACCCGGGCACCCCCGTGCGCAAGCTCACACCGAGATGTCCACTTCTGGCCCAGAGTTCCCGATTTTTGCATCTTTTTCATAACGACTATTGCTTCACCTTAGGAGCACCGAAATCCTCTCGTCGCGGACTTATGCGCCGCTGACGAAAGGACTGGTGGATGTCACGAGACGGACGACGCCGTCGTGCTCTGACAGCCGCAGCCGTGGCACTGCCGCTCGTGGCGGCGACATTCTCGGCTATCGGCACAGCGCAGGCGAGCGACCGGCATACGGTGGCGGGGACCAAGCCCACATGGGCCGCGTCTTCTGTCGACCGCGGCAAGACCGACAGCAATCAGCGGGTCGACGTGAAGGTCTGGCTGACCGGGCGCGACCCCAAGGGACTCGACGCCTACGCCCTGGCCGTCTCCACCCCGGGTAACGCGCTGTACGGCAAGTACCTCACCCCGCAGCAGTTCAACCAGCGCTTCGGGACGTCCCAGCAGCAGATCGACGCTGTCACGTCGTGGATCCGCGGCTCGGGCCTGTACGTCGACCTCGCCGGCTCCAACAGTCACTATCTCCACGTGACCGGCCATGTGGACAAGGCGACGAAGGCGTTCGGCACCGAGTTCCGCAACTACGCGGCTCAGGGCACGGTCGCCCGGGCGCCGGAGAACAACGCCACCGTTCCCGCCTCGGTGGCGTCCTCGGTTCTCACGGTGACCGGTCTGGACACCGGCAAGCACCTGCGCACGCACGACGACACGCTGCCTCCGCCGGAGCCGAACTACAACGTCGCCCAGCCCTGCGCCCAGTACTGGAACCAGAAGGTCGCGACGGACAAGCCGACCGCGTACGGCAAGCACCAGTCGCGGGCGATGTGCGGCCTCCTGCCCCAGCAGCTGCGCGGCGCGTACGGCTCGACCGCGAGCGGGCTGACCGGCAAGGGCGCGACGGTCGCGATCGTCGACGCCTACGCCGCGCCGAAGATGGAGGAGGTCTCCAACCAGTTCGCCAAGAAGTACGGCAGCCCGGCGTTCGCCAAGGGCCAGTACCGCGAGGTGCTGCCGTCGAACTTCGACCTCGTCGACGAGTGCGGCGCGGCCGGCTGGTACGGCGAGGAGGCGCTGGACGTCACCGCCGTGCACGACCTGGCGCCCAAGGCCAACGTCGTCTACGTCGGCGCCCAGAACTGCGCCGACGGCCTGGACGACGCGCTCGCGAAGATCGTCGACAACCACCTCGCCGACATCGTCAGCAACTCGTGGGGCGACCTGGCCGAGCACTACACCCAGTCGATGATCGACGCCGAAGAGGCGATCTTCAAGCAGGGTGCGATCGAGGGCATCGGCTTCTACTTCTCCACCGGTGACTGCGGCTACGAGGTGCCCGGCACCCCGTGCCAGGCCCGGTACGGCGACGCGGGTTCGACGCGACGCCAGACCGACCTGCCCGTCTCCGACCCGTGGGTGACCGCGGTCGGCGGTACGACCCTCGCGGTCGGCAAGAGCAACGACTACAAGTTCGAGACGCACTGGAACGTCCAGTACGACAACCTCGCGGCGAACGGCAAGAGCTGGAGCTACCCGCCGCCCGGCAGCTACCCGACGACCTACTCGGCCGGTGGCGGTGGCGGTACGAGCGACCTGTTCTCCCAGCCGGGCTACCAGCGCGGCGTCGTGCCCAGGTCGCAGAGCACCAACCTGCCGGACGGTACGACGGCCAAGCAGCCGATGCGTACCATCCCGGACATCTCCGCGGTGGGCGACTCCGGCACCGGCATCCGGTACCCGGAGTGGAACCAGCGTCCGGACGGGTCGTTCGGCTACACCGAGAGCCGCGTCGGCGGCACGAGCCTCTCCTGCCCGGTCATCGCCGGCCTGCAGGCGCTGGCTCAGCAGGCCCAGGGCCGGCTGCCGATCGGCTTCGCCAACCCGGCGATCTACCTCCGGGCGGGCAAGAAGGTGTACAACGACGTGACCGACACTCCGCTCGGCAAGAGCACCCCGGTCGCGTACGTCCGCACGAACTACACCGACCCGTACGCGGCGACCGGTCCGCTGCAGTACATCCTCGTCACCTCCGGCAACAAGGGCATCCCGCAGCAGGACGCCCTGAACGCCGTCCGGGGCTATGACCGAGGCACCGGTGTGGGCAGCCCGACCTCCGCGTACCTGCGGTCCTTCCGGTAGGGAACAGCCTGCGCGAACGAACGACGCGGGGCCGGGTGCGATCGACGCACCCGGCCCCGCGCCCTTTTCGCCGGTCGGGTCACTCCGGCAGGCCGATGAGGCGGCCGAGGCCTCGCATCGCGTAGTCGAAGGTCGCGGCCAGGTCGGAGATGACGTTGTCGTACTGCCCGAACAGCTCGAAGCTCACCGCGCCGAACAGCCCCGGCCAGGCGGTGGCCGCGCGGGCGACGACGTCGTCGGGCACGTCGGGCATGATCGCGCTCCTGATCCCGGCGGCGCCGGCGGCGAGCGACGGCGGCGCCGGCGGATAGCCGCCCGGCGGGTCCAGCACACCCGCACGGAAGGCGTCGCCGACCAGCCGGCCGAAGACCTCCGCGGACGCCGACGCCGGGGCGATGGTGTCCTCCGGCGCGCGGTAGCCGGGCACGGGCGAGCCGTACAGCAGCGCGTACTCATGAGGATGCGCGAGGCTCCAGTCGCGCAGGCCGTGGCAGAGCGCGAGCCAGCGCCCCATGAAGTCCGCGCGGTCGCGGGCGGCCTCGGCCTCCTTCACCGCCCTGCCCACGGCGCTGTAGCCGTCGATGATCAGGGCGGTCAGCAGGTCGTCGCGGCTCGGGTAGTAACGGTAGATCGCCGAGGAGACCATCCCCATCTCGCGGGCGACGGCCCGCAGTGACAGCCCGGCCGCGCCGTCCTTGGCCAGGTGCCTGCGGGCGATGTGGGTGATCTCCGCCATCAGCTCGGCGCGCACCCGTTCCCGTGCCGTCCGGCTCGCGTTCATGCCTCGACCGTAACAGAGCATCGCAACGAAACGAGAGCGGCGCTCTTGGACGTCGGGTCAGTCCGCGACCGCTCTGCCGATGCCCGCGAGGGCCTCGTCCAGCAGGCGCTCGCGTCCGGTGTCGGCGGCGTACTCGGCCAGCGCCGCGCACAGGAACACCGCGAGCACCCGCGCCCGGAGCTCCCGCTCCGCGCCGACCGGCCCGTACGCCGCCAGCAGGGCCGTACGGGCCGGGCCGGCGAAACCGCCGTAGGCCAGCGACAGGTCGACGGCGGAGTCGGCGACGCACAGGTCGCCCCAGTCGATGACGCCG
>NZ_JBHLZP010000628.1:0-4293 GCF_042429965.1 Actinoallomurus acaciae | reverse complement strand
GTGGCGCCGCGACCAAGCCGCCGCCCCGGCGCAGGCCGCCGCGTCCCGCGTCTCCGCCGCCACGGCGTCCCGCGAAGCCGCGCGGCGTGATGATCCGGCGTGACCCGGTCAAGCGTCTCAACGTCGGCCTGCTCCTCGTCGCGTTCGTGCTGTCGCTGTTCGCCGGCCGCCTCGTCCAGCTCCAGGGCATCGAGTCCAAGGGCTACGCCGAGGCCGCGGTGCGTCAGCGGCTCAACCGCGTCGACCTGCCCGCCGTCCGCGGGCCGATCAGCTTCGCCGGCGGCCAGCCGCTCGCGATGACCGTCGACGCGCGGGTGATCTACGCCGACCCGGTGATGGTCGAGGCCGGCCAGCGTCAGCGGATCGCCTCCACGCTGGCGTCGATGTTCGGGCTCGACCAGGCCGGCCTGCTCAAGAAGCTAACCCCCTCCTCGAAGACGAACCGCTACGTGGAGCTGGTCCACCACGTCGAGCCGGACCGGGCCCGCATGGTCACCGAGATGGACTTCAAGGGCATCGGCTCGCTGCAGGAGTACCGCCGCGTCTACCCGGGCGGCGACCTCGCCGCCAACGTCGGCGGTTTCGTCAACAGCGACGGCGACGGGGGCGCGGGCCTGGAGTCGAGCATGAACACCATGCTCAAGGGCAAGAGCGGCTGGCAGAAGGTCGAGCTCAGCGAGACCGGCCAGCGCATTCCCATGGGCGAGGACGAGATGAGCAAGCCGACGCCGGGCAAGGGCCTGCGGCTGACCCTCGACCGCGACATCCAGTGGAAGGCCCAGGACGCGATCGCCAAGCAGGTCAAGGCCACCGGCGCGCAGAGCGGCAGCGTCATCGTCATGGACCCGCGCAACGCACAGATTCTCGCCATGGCCACCGCGCCCACCTTCGACCCGGCGACCTACTACAAGGCCCGCCCGGCCGACCTGGGCGACCGGGTGGTCCAGGAGGGCTTCGAGCCGGGCAGCACCAGCAAGGTCATCACGGCCGCGGCGGCGATGGAGGCGGGCGGCGTCACGCCGCAGACCCCGTTCACCGTGCCCGGCAGCCTGACCCGCTACGACCGCACCTTCCACGACTCGGAGTCCCACGGCACCGAGCACCTCACCTTCGGCGGCGTGCTCGCCAAGTCGAGCAACATCGGCACGATCCTGGCCAGTGAGCGCGTCACGGCGACGCAGCTGTACCAGTACATGCGGGCGTTCGGCTACGGCGAGAAGACCGGGGTGGGCCTGCCCGGTGAGAGCCCGGGCATCCTCAAGCCGGTCGACCAGTGGTCGGGCACCGACCGCTACGCCATCGCGTTCGGCCAGTCGGTGTCGGTCAACGCCCTGCAGACCGCCAGCGTCTACGCCACGATCGCCAACGGCGGCGTGCGCGTGACGCCGAACCTCATCGTCGGCACGACCGATGACAAGGGCACCCTCACGCCGGCGGCCCGCCCGTCCTCACGACGGGTGATCAAGCAGTCCACGGCGAGTGAGCTGACCCGGATGCTCGAGGGCGTCACGACCAAGGACGGCACCGCGCCCGAGGCGCAGATCCCCGGGTACCGGGTGGCGGGCAAGACCGGCACTGCGCAGAAGGTCAACCCCGGCTGCGGCTGCTACACCGGGGGAGGCTACACCTCGACGTTCGTGGGCTTCGCGCCCGCCGAGAACCCGCAGCTCGTGGTCGAGGTCGTGCTGCAGAAACCGCAGAAGGGATACTACGGAGGGCAGGTCGCGGCGCCCGTTTTCAAGGACGTCATGAGCTTCGCACTGCAGAGCCGCCGGATTCCGCCGACCGGCAGCAGGTCTCCGAAGATCCGAATCTACGCAGACCACCGGTGACCGGCGGTACTCTCTCCGCCGTGTCCAACAGACCCGATCCCATGCGTCCCAAGTCCGTGCCCGCCCGTTCGCTGTCCGGGCTCGTGTCCCTGCTCGGCCTGAGCGAGCAGGGACAGCCGGTACGGGGGATGGTCACCGGGGTGACACACGACTCCAGGAAGGTCCTCAAGGGCGACCTGTACGCCGCGCTGCCCGGCAGTCGTTTCCACGGCGCCGTCTTCGCCGAGCAGGCCGCCGCCGCCGGGGCCACCGGCGTCCTCACCGACCACGAGGGCCGGATCCGCGCCGAGCGCGCCGGGATCCCCGTGCTCGTCGTCGACGACCCGCGCGCGGTGCTCGGTGAGGTGGCCTCCTGGGTGTACGGGCGGCCGGTGCGCGACGTGGCCCTGCTGGGCGTCACGGGCACGAGCGGCAAGTCCACCACGACGTTCCTGCTGGAGGCGGGCCTGCGCGCGGCGGGACACGAGACGGGCCTGATCGGCGGCATCGAGATCAAGGTCGCCGGCGAGGTCCTTCCGAGCACGCTGACCACGCCGGAGGCCACCGACCTGCACGCGATGCTCGCGCTCATGCGCGAGCGCGGGGTGACGGCGGCGGCCATGGAGGTCTCCAGCCACGCGCTCGACTTCGGCCGTGTCGGCGGGGCCTTCTACGAGGTCGCCCTCTTCACGAACCTGTCCCAGGAACACCTCGACCACCACGGCACCATGGAGGCGTACTTCGCCGTCAAGGCACGGCTGTTCACCCCCGAACTCAGCCGTCTCGGCGTGGTCAACGTCGACGACGACTGGGGCCGCCGCCTCACGCACATCGCCAAGGTCCCGGTGACGACGTTCTCCGCCGACGGCGACCCCGGCGCCGACTGGCGCGCCGCCGACGTGCGCCTCGAGCCGTACGGCAGCACCTTCCGGGTGGTCGGGCCGGGCGGTGTCGAGGCCGACGCGCGGGTGCCGCTGCCGGGCCCGTTCAATGTCGCCAACGCCCTGGGCGCGATCGTGGCGCTCGTGGAGGCCGGCATCCCGCTGCAGACGGCGGTACACGGCATCGGAGCCCTCAAGGGCGTCCCCGGCCGCCTGGAGCCGGTGGACGAGGGACAGGACTTCACCGCACTGGTCGACTACGCGCACAAGCCGGGCGCGGTCGAGGCCGTGCTCGGCACCCTCCGTCCGCTGACCAAGGGCACGCTCACCATCGTGCTCGGCTGCGGCGGCGACCGTGACAAGGGAAAACGCAAGGTCATGGGAGAGATCGCGGCCCGCAGGGCCGACGCGGTGGTGTTCACCAACGACAACCCCCGCACCGAAGACCCCTGGGCGATACTCAACGCTATGGTCGGGGGAGTACTCACCGTGCCGGAGAACGAACGGGCGCACATCGTCGTGGAGCCCGACCGGGCGGCGGCGATCGCACTGGCGGTCGGCCGTGCCCGGCGGAGCGACGTGGTGCTCGTCGCGGGCAAAGGTCACGAACAGGGGCAGTACATCGCCGGTGAGGTCTTCCCGTTCGACGACCGCGAGGTCGTACGGCGGGCGCTGCGCGAGCGCCGTACGGGGGCACTCGGCGATGTCGCGAACACCTCGGCCGCAGCGGCCGACGACGAGGAGCAGTCTTGATCCCACTCTCGCTCGCGCGGATCGCGGAGATCACCCGCGGCAAGCTGGACGGGGCGTCCCCGGAGGCCGTCGTCACCGGACCGGTCGTCATCGACTCGCGCAAGGCCGAGCCCGGCGCGCTGTTCGCGGCGCTGCGCGGCGAGCGCCTCGACGGCTACGACTTCGCCGGCCAGGCGGTGGCGGCGGGCGCCGTGGCGGTGCTCGCCGAGCGCGAGGTCGGCGCGCCGGCCGTGATCGTGGATGACGTCCTGAACGCGATGGGCGCGCTCGCCCGCGCGGTCGTCGCCCGGCTGCCGGAGGTCACCGTGGCCGGCCTGACCGGCTCGGCGGGCAAGACCTCCACCAAGGACCTCCTCGCCCACCTCGCGTCGCGGCTGGGCCCGACCATCGCGCCGCCCGGGTCGTTCAACAACGAGATCGGCCATCCGCTCACCGTCCTGCGGGCCACGGAGGACACCCGTTACCTCGTCCTGGAGATGGGTGCGCGCGGCCTCGGGCACATCAGGCGTCTCGCCGGCATCGCGCCCCCCGACATCGGCATCGTCCTCAACGTCGGCAGCGCGCACATCGGCGAGTTCGGCAGCCGTGAGGTCGTCGCCAAGGCCAAGGGCGAGCTGGTCGAGGCGCTGTCGGCGGAGGGCACCGCGATCCTCAACGCCGACGACCCGCTCGTACGCACGATGGCCGCCCGTACCCCGGCGCGGATCGTGACGTTCGGCCGGGCGCCGGACGCGACCGTGCGCGCGGTCGACGAGTCGCTCGACGAGGCGGGCCGGTCCCGGTTCACGCTGGTCACGCCCGAGGGCTCGGCCGCCGTGCGGCTGCGCCTGCACGGCGCGCACGCGGTC
>NZ_JBHLZP010000627.1:3599-10958 GCF_042429965.1 Actinoallomurus acaciae | reverse complement strand
GCGACATCCGCCGCGCCCGCCTGCGCCAGCACGAGCGCGTCGTCCGACAGGCCGCCCAGCTCGATCTGCAGCGCCGCGCGTACGGGCGCGGGCAGCTGGTCCAGGTCGTCGCCGCCGGCCTCGGAGCGCCGTGCGTCGGGCGGACCCTGTTCCATGCGGGCGAGCGCCTCGAGGTAGAACGGGTTGCCGCCGCTGTCCTCGTACAGCCGTTGCCGCAGCTCCGGGCTCGTGCCGGGGCCGAGGAACTCCGCGACCTCGGCCTCGCTGAGCGGCCCCACCGTGATCTGGTGGCCGTGCGACTCGTTGAGCGCCCGCAGCCGCGCCGACGCCTGCGCGGGGCGGTAGGCGACGGCGATCAGCACCGGGCCGTACGGCGGGTGCCGCAGAAGATGGTCGAGCAGCTCCACCGAGCTGTCGTCGGCCCAGTGCACGTCGTCGAGGATCAGCACCAGGCCCGACTCGGCGGCCAGTTCGCTGAGCAACTGCCGCACCGCGCGATAGAGCCGGTAGCGCGCCAGCCCCGTCAGGTCGGTGTCGCCCGCCGACGTGACGGGCTTCTCCCCGGACAGCGCCGGGAAGATCGTGGCCAGAAGAGCGGCGGGCCCCTCGTCGATGCCGTCCGGCAGGCCCTTCTCCTCCAGGCGGTCGTCGAGCGCGTCGATCACCGTGCCGAAGGGCATCTCCTGCTCGAACTCGGCCGCGCGTCCCGACAGCGGGACCATGCCGCGACTTCGCGCGCCGGCGACCAGCTCGGCGAGAAGCCGTGTCTTGCCCGCCCCCGGCTCGCCCGACAGGCCGACCAGCGCGGACCTGTCGTCGATCGTGTCGAGGAGCCGGCCGAATTCGGCGAGGACCTCGCGGCGCCCGACCAGCGGGGGGTTCGCTCGTTGGCCCGCTGCCGACGGTGCACCGGTCGGTCCGCTGGCACGCCAATGCATAGGAATCCTTGTGGTGGCGGGTACCGCGGGCATACCGAAGTCCGTGGGTTGGTCAGCGGCAGTTTACCGAGACCGAACGGTCACGTCCTGTGCCAAAAGCATGACTATTTATGACCGATTCCGTAGAGAGTCCGTTTCCGGGCAGCGGCGGAGGCACTCCTGGCGGACGCGGTCGTACCGTGGGCTCTCGCCCGGGTCACCGGATCGAGAGCGCGGCCCACACCGCCTTGCCCATCCCGGGAAGCGGAGTCCATCCCCAGGCGCGGCTGAGCGCCTCGATCACGTGCAGGCCGCGGCCGTTCTCGCAGACGTCGTCGGCCGGGCGCTGCTTGGGGTCCTCCTCGCTCGGGTCGGACACGATGATCACGACGAACGCGCCCTGGCGTACGAGGCTGAGCTTGATCGGCGCGTCTCCGGCCGCGGCGGCGTACGGGGGGACGCCGTGCCGTACGGCATTGGTGACGAGCTCGGAGATGATCACGGTGGCATCGTCGACGAGGTCGTCCAGCCCCCACGACCGCAGCGTGGTGGTGGCGAACTCACGTGCCTGGCGGGACGAGGTGCTCGTCGGCCGCAGCGCGCAGACCGCACCGTCGGCCGCGTCCGAACCTGGCTCGAAGACCGAGAGCGGCGGCAGCACATGAGTTCTCTCGCGCGGTACCGGATGGGGGCGCCTCGTTGCGGGGCGGCCGTCCATGCCGGAACTGCACGCTGTGCTGTACACGGGCATCTGGCGGGCCTCCAGACGAACTCGGGGCGGGACCGAGTGGCTTGATCGGCTATCTTCCTCCGTCGGCCAGAGGGATGCAAGAACTAATGCACACCCAAATGCACGTGCATCTGCTCGCTCATTCTGATGCTCGGATGGAGCTCTGACACCTGAGATGACTGGTGGTGGCGGTGGTGAGGGGCGAAGCGGACAGGAGCGAGGGGTGGTGAGTGTGACCGCCGTCACGGGGACTTTCGGGGGAAAACGTCCACGTCCGGCCGTTCGCCACACCGTGGACGGGGCCGGTGTGTCCGAGTTGCGCCGGGCGCGACCGGGCGGGCAAGGTAGGGGGGCTTGATACACCTGCGTTCGGGGCGGTAGCTCAGCCGGTCAGAGCAGAGGACTCATAATCCTTGGGTCGTGGGTTCGAGTCCCACCCGCCCCACGCGACTTGGACGACGTATGCCCTTGCGGGCTTTGGGTGTCGCTTTCATTCTGGCCCAGGGGGGCGACCCCCTGGAACCCCCGATGTGGGGGCTTCGCCCCCACGCCCCCCTGCGGGTCGGCGTCCTGTGTCCTTGTGGGCCGGGGGTGTCGCTTCGGTCCAGGGGGAGCCCCTGGAATCCCCGCTTTCGGGGCTTTGCCCCTTGCCCCCTCGTTCGGTCGATCGCGGCGACGGAATGGCTCTCCACCGGGACGAGCTGCTGACCGGCCGGGAGAACCTGCGGCCGATCGTCGACCTCGGACAACGCGTCCGCGACCGGCCGACCATCTTCCGTCCGCGACCCGAGGCGCATAGCCGCGACCGAACGCGCATTCGGTCGGCCTCGCGGTGGCCGTCGTACTCGTTCTCGTGGTCGTTTTCGTTGGTGGGGAAGGTGCAGGCCCTCGTCCGCCGAATGGGGTGAACGAGGGCCTGTGTCGCTGGTCGGTCCGCTATGGGCGGACTAGGCGGCATTCGGCGGGGTTGGACTGTGCGACGTTCACCGCGTCGATCACCGGGCCGTAACCGCCGCCCGTCGTGCTGGCGAAGATGAGTGTTGAGCTCGGGGCGAAGGCGCGGAAGCGGAACCGCTGCGGGACGTATCCCATGTTGCCCCGCGACCTGCCCGTCGTGTTGAAGATGAAGTTCTTCTGGACCGTCGGGTGGCCGAGCGTGTTCTGGGACACCCGGGCGAAGCCGCGTTTGATCGTCGGGCCGCCGTCCGGGTTTCCGGCGAGTGCGAAGGTGACCGTGTAGCAGCCCCCGATGCGGGTCGCGAGCCGCTGTTCGATGGTGCCGGACTCGCTGCCTTCGAGGTCCAGCGACTGACGGCCGTCGGCAGCCTGCCAGAAGTTGGCTCCCGTCAGGTCGACGTTGCCCTGGATGACGCGCCACGGGCCGATCGTGCTTCCTGTGCCGTACCGGATGAAGGCGTTGGCCGGGATGGCCGGAGCCTCGAAACCGCCGTTGGCGAGGGCCGGCGTCGGTGCCGGCACGGTGCGGGCCTGTGCGGCGGGTGCGGCGGCGGCGATGGACAGTGCGGCGGCGCAGACCGGCGGCAGTGCCCTGATCAGACGGGAGACTTGCGGGCTACGAGGCATGATCCTTCTCCTTGATTGCGATCTGTTCTCGGGCGGGTGATTGGGTCCGAAAACACCCCCTCGATCCCGCCGAGTACCTGCTGTAATTGAACAACAGCTCTCCGTGATCGACGGGAGCCACGCCGATCCCGGAGAAGACGAAATGGCAGTTCAGATGTCACGCGCGACGAGATGGTGACAGGATGCGAGCGCGCATACGCGTGGCCATTGATCCCGAGTTGTGGTGCGTTCCAATGACCGGATTCGGCCAGGGGTGGGAAATTTCGGACTGGCTGGTTAACTGGCTGCAAAGTGCCGGAATAGGGGTTTCTTGCGGGCGCGATGCTCGTGTGAGGTGCGGCGCTCGTCCCCTGACCGCCGGGAGCCGGATCTGCCGGGCCGCCGGTGTGCGGCCGTACGGGTCCGTCCGTTGTTGAAAGTTCTACAAGCGACCGGCGCAACGACGCTACCTTGGGGGTTGCATCGGTAACGGTGAGTGGGACACTAGGCCGATTCCAGTGTCCTTAGGGGAAAGCACATGATCGGGTCCCAGCCCGACGGCGAGGCGGCCGTCACCAACATGTTCGGTCATCACCGTGGTGGTCCCACCGTGTTGCGGATCGTGCTGGGCTCCCAGCTGCGCCGGTTGCGCGAACAGCGGCAGATCACATGCGAGGAGGCGGGAGAGGCGATCCGCGCCTCGCACTCGAAGATCAGTCGCATGGAGCTGGGCCGCGTGCGGTTCCGGCGCCGTGACGTCTCCGACCTGCTGACGCTGTACGGGGTGACCGGCCCCGAAGAACGCCAGGCGATGCTCGCGCTCGCCGACCAGGCGAACGAGCCCGGCTGGTGGCACAGCTACTCCGACATCCTTCCGGGCTGGTTCGAGGTCTACATCGGCCTGGAGGAGGCGGCGTCCCGCATCCGGGCCTACGAGGTCCAGTTCGTCCCCGGGCTGTTGCAGACCGAGGACTACGCGCGTGCCGTCACGCTGCTGGGCCACCCGGACGCGCCGGGCCACGAGGTGGAGCGCCGCGTCGGCCTGCGGATGCGGCGGCCGCTGCTGGAGGCCGAGGAGCCACCGCACCTGTGGGCGGTCGTCGACGAGGCCGTGCTGCGGCGCCCGCTCGGCGGCGCGCAGGTCATGCGCAAGCAGCTGAGACGTCTGCTGGAGATGACCGAGTCGCCGAACATCACCCTGCAGGTCGTCCCCTTCGAGCTGGGTGGGCACGCCGCGGCGGGCGGGCCGTTCAGCATCCTGCGGTTCGCCGAGCGCTTCCCGACGTGGTCTACCTCGAACAGCTCACCAGCGCCCTCTACCTCGACAAGCGCGAGGACGTCGACCACTACCTCGCGGTCATGGAGCGGCTCTGCATCGACGCCGAGCCGGCCACCGCGATCCGCGACACCCTCAACCGCATCCTCAAGGAGACCTGACCGGCCCGAGGCCGGATTCCGGAGGCGGCGTTCCTCAGATCTCTCGGATGATCTTGCTGATCAGGTCCATCGACTCCTGCGGCGACGCGCTCTGCACGCACAGGCGTTCCATCGCGGCGCCGTAGCTGTCCATGTCGTCGTCGCGTTCGAGGTACATCGCGCCGGTGAGCTGCTCCACGTACGCGATGTCGTGCAGTTCGGGCTCGGGGAAGCGCAGGATGCTGAACGCCCCGGCCTCACCGGCGTGCCCGCCGACGCGGAACGGCATGACCTGCACCGTGATGTGCTGCAGCTGCGCGGCGTCCAGGAGCGCCCGCAGCTGGGCGCGCGCCACCTCCGAGCCGCCGATCGGACGCCACAGGGCCGCCTCGTCGATGACGGCCCACAGACGCGTGGGGTTCGGCTCGGTCAGGATGCGCTGGCGCCGCAGGCGCAGCTCGACCCGGCGGTCGGTCTCCTCGGCCGACGGCATCGCCCGGCCCTGGGAGATGACGGCGCGCGCGTAGTCCGCCGTCTGCAGCAGACCGGGGACGAACTGCACCTCGTACGTGCGGATGACCTGCGCGGCCTCTTCAAGGTCCACGTACGGCCGGAACCAGGCGGGCATCGCGCCGCTGAAGGCCTGGAGCCACCCGGGCCGGTTCGCCTCCTGGACCAGGGTCAGCAGGGCGTCACGCTCCTCCTGCCGGCTGATGCCGTACAGCTCCAGCAGTCGCCTGACGTCTTCCTCGTCGAGACCGGCACGGCCCGTCTCGACGCGGCTCAGCCTCGACTCGCCCACTCCGATGGAGTCGGCGGCCTGCCGCCGGCCGAGTCCGCGGGACTCACGCAGCCGGCGCAGCTGTGCGCCCACGATCCGGCGGCGGACGGTGGGACGGTTCGCCGAATGGGCCGCGACCGCCAAGACTCCACCTCCGATCACCACAACGCGGGCAGAGTCTGCCATTGATCACCACTGGTGAACAGCCCCGACGGGAAACCCATTTCGCCCCGGCGCCGCCGATTGCACCACGAGGTGAGGACCCGGGCGAATCGCCCCTCGGTCGGCGGCGCGGGGCCCGTCCGCGGACGGCCGTCGGCACGCGCCCCAGACGATGCGGCCGGGCGCGGTGAGCCGGGACGCTGTTCGGCTCGGGAGTGTTTCTCATGTCAGGGGAGAATCAGAATCCGCCGGTCTTCATCCGGTACAGGAGCGTATCGGCGGCGGCGCGGTAGCGGGGGTCGGGCAGCAGGGCGTACTCCCGCTTGCACGCCTCGGCGAGCTTGATGGTGTGCTCGTCGCCGAAGTCGACGGCGTCGACGAGGATGCGCTCGGTCGAGGGAGGCTCGTAGCCGGGGGCCGACGCCGGGACGCCGGCGCCGCCGTTCGGGAAGGCGTCCCACATGGCCGCGGCGGCCTGCCGCAGCGTGTCGTACGCCGGCCGGTGGAGGTCGGCCGGGAGCAGCGGGAGGAACAGCCGGAGGGCCGCCGGCGCGGTCACCGAGTGCACCAGCGGGACGGAGGGGAGCGGCGCGCGCTCGGCGTACAGCCCGGCGGTGGTGACGGTCAGTGCGCTGAGCGACAGGCCGATGTCCTCGCCCGCGGCCGGCAGGAGCAGGAGGCTCCGGTCCGAGGCCGCCGGGACCGGCGTGTGGCGCGCCGCCCAGTAGCCCAGCCCCTGCGCGAGCTCGCGCAGCTGGAGCGGGCCGGGTTCTTCGGTGGCCTCGAGGCTGCGGACGGCGTGCGCGGTGCGGATGAAGCCGTGGGTGAGCATGCCGTACATGCCGGGCAGCAGGCGTGGCCACCATTCGAGCAGGACCTCGGGCCAGGGCCGGCGGGCGAGCCGGGCGTCGAACATGGCGACCCAGTCGAGCACGCGCCGGAAGTCGCCGAGCGCGGCCCGCCATTCGCACGGGTCGTCGCCGGACAGGGGAGCGCCGCCCTCCGGCGGTGCGAGATAGGCGCGGAGCCGTTTGTTCCGCTCGACCCACGTGGCGACGGTGTCGCGGCAGCCGATGGTGGCCAGGGTCTCGGCGACCATGGGAGCATGGTTGACGAACCCGGGCCCGAACTCGAATCCCACGCCTCGCAGCCGGTCGAGCGCGTCGTTCACGGTGTCGCCGTAGGAGACCGTGCCGCTCATCCCGCGCCTCCGTGAAAGAACTCGAGAAGGTTCCGCCTTAAGTTTGCATCTCATCTATTAACTGATTTTGACTACAGTTGTCAACTGTGCGTGATTAATCGCAAATCGGAAAAAGTGGATGGGGTAATCGCCAACAACAAGGAACGGTGAATGTGGCCTATTGCGCGGCCACGAGTGTTTTCGCCGGGGGCGGTCAGGCGAGCGCAGCGCGGAAGCGGTCACCCAGTCCGGTGAGGCGGCTCACCGGCTCGTTGGCGAAGACGAACCGCAGGTAGTGAGCGCCGCTCGGGCCCCAGCCGTCCATCGGCGTCGCGGCGATCTTCGCGCGGGTCAGCAGCCGCCGCGACAGCTCGGCCGGGGTCAGGCCCAGGGGCCGGGTGTCGAGGAGCAGCGACCAGCCGCCGTGCGGCCGTATGACCGGCTGTCCCGCCAGCTCGGCGAGCGTCGTCTCGCAGCGGCGGCGCAGTTCGGCGGTGGCGCTCGCCACGTCCTCGTCGGCGCCGGGCGCGGACAGCGCGGCGGCCACCGCCTCCTGGGCGATGCCGACCTGGCAGACGACATTGGTCAGGCCGACGAGACGGATGTCGTT
>NZ_JBHLZP010000627.1:0-3518 GCF_042429965.1 Actinoallomurus acaciae | reverse complement strand
GTGCGGTCAGGGCTTCGTGCGCCGCCGGATGACTCACCGGCCGTCCGTCGAAGCGGATGCGTTCCATGGCGGCGTCGTAGACGAGCCACGCGTCGTGACGCTCGCAGGCCTCGGCCAGCGCCGCCCAGTGGGCGTCGCCGAGCACCAGGCCGGTCGGCATCGCCGGGCCCATCACCAGGACCGCCGCGGTGTTCGGGCCGACCGCGGCCGCGAGCTCGCCGGCGTCCACGGACCATCCGGCGGGACCGGCGTGGGCGGTGACGAAGCGCGGGACGCCGCCCGCCAGCAGCACCCGGTTGACCAGGCCCGCGTAGGTCGGGTCGGTGAGGACGACCTCCTGGCCGGGCTCGACCGTCGCGAGCAACGTGTTGAGGACGCCGTTCAGGCCGCCCGCGACGCTGACGCACTCGGTGTCGGGGTCGTACGTGCGGCCGGCGAGGCGGCCGACGTGCGCGGCGGCGGCACGGCGCAGCGACGCGCGACCTTGGAAGGGCAGATAGCTGTTGGCGGAGTCGTCGTCGATCGCGGCGCGTGTCGTCGCCAGGGCGATCTCGGGCGGTCGGACGTCGGTGTCGAGGTTCTCCAGGCGGAGGATCTCCGGGTCGTTCAGCGCGTCGGCCGCGTCGCCGACCACGTCGACGCCGATGCCGGGGATGTCCCGCAACCTGCTCACCGTCATGCTCGCTCCCGAGGGTTCGCTTTGCCGGTACGTGCGTACCACTATGCTGTTACGCGTGGACATGGCGCAAGTAGTGGGCGGCAACGTACGGCGGCTTCGCGCGGCGGCCGGGATCTCACTCGCCGACCTGGCGGCGACCTGCGGGGTCTCCAAGACCACGCTGCACGGCATCGAGCAGGGGCAGGGCAACCCGACGCTGAGCACGCTCTGGGCGCTGGCGGCGGCGCTGACGGTGCCGCTCGGCGAGCTGCTGGACCCGCCGTCGGCGCCGGTGGAGGTCGTACGCGCCGCCGACGAGCGGCCGGAGGCGCGGGGTGACGCCGTCGGCTCCCGGCTGCTCCACCGCGTCCGGCTGCGCGGCACGGTCGAGGTGTACGCCATCGACGTCGCGGCGGCCGAGCAGCACTCCGAGGCGCATCTGCCCGGCGTGGAGGAGTGCATCGTGCTCACCCGGGGCCGCGTCACGACCGGACCCGCCGGCGCGCCGGTCGAGCTCGGCGAGGGCGACTCGATCCGGTTCGACGCCGCGTGTCCCCACGTCTACCGGGGTCACGACCGCGACAACCGCGCCGTGCTGCTCATGCTGCACCCCGAGGCCTGACACGTGCCGCTCACCCGCGGGCGGGCGCGTGGCGGCGCGACGGGCTCGCCGACTCGACGTTCTCGATCAGGCGGTCGAGGTAGCCCACGAACTCCTCGATCTCCCGCGGGGAGAAGCCCTCGAACACGACGTCACGGCCCGTGCTCACGATGCCCGACAGCCGGGAGTACATCGCCTCCCCGGACTCGGTCAGGTGCACGACGGCCGCGCGGCGGTCCGCGCTCGTACGTCGCCGCTCTACCAGCCCGTCGGCCTCCATCCGGGCGAGGTGGCGGGTCAGGGTGGGACCCTCGACGTTCAGCATCGCGGCCAGCTCCCGCTGGATCAGCGGGCCCTCGGCCTTCAGCGCGAACAGCGCCCTCCACACGGCGAAGCTCGACCCGGCGGCGGCCAGCCGGTGTTCGAGATGGCCGCGCACGGCCTTGGCCGCGAGGTTGAGCCGGCGCCCCAGCGTGTGCCTGGCATCCAACCCGTCACGCATCGTTCACTCCCGCGGGCTCGCGCCCGGCACAGGGCTGTCCATCCTGTTCCGGGTCATCCAGGGCCTGGCCCGCCGCGGTGATGTCTCCGCAGGTGATCGCCATCATGCACGTCTCGTCCCCGGGAGAGAAGCGTGCCGCGATCCTCGGCGCGTTCGACGGCGACTCATGACATTTGTAACGGTCTAATCAGGGACGTGCCGCTGTTCAATGAGACGGCATGCTCTGTCAGGATCGACGTCATGGAGTCATCGGAGGTGAGCCTCCGGCCACCACGGCACCGCGTCAGCCCCCGGGCCCGTGTCTACTGGGCGGTCCGCGCCACGGCCGGCTGGCTGGTGCCGGTCGCCGCCGAGGTCATCTGGCTGGTCGCGGACACGACGCGTCTCGGCGCGCACGTCGCCGGGCTCGTCCTGACGGTGGTCGTGGCCGCGGCGCACGTGACCGTCATGCCGCAGTGGCGTTACCGGGTGCACCGGTGGGAGTCGACGCCCGAGGCGGTCTACACCCAGTCCGGCTGGTTCAACCAGGAACGGCGTATCGCGCCCGTCTCGCGCATCCAGACCGTCGACAGCGAGCGCGGGCCGCTGGAGCAGCTCTTCAAGCTGGCCAACGTCACGGTGACAACGGCGTCGGCGGCCGGCCCGCTGAAGATCCACGGCCTTGACCGCGACACCGCGCAGCGGCTCGTCGACGAGCTCACCGAGGGCACCAGCGCCGAGCGGAGCGACGCGACATGAGCGAGACGGACGGGTGGCGGCGGCTGTCGGGGCGGATGCTGGTGATCCACCCGATCCAGGAGCTGCTGCGCGCCTGGCCGGTGCTGATCGGCCTGGTCTTCGCCGGTACCGCGGGCGGCCAGGGCTCGTGGTGGAGCCTGGGCGGCGCGATCATCGTGGTCGTGGCGGGCATGATGCGCTGGTTCACCACGACCTATCGCGTCTCGGCCGAGCAGGTCCAGGTGCGCCGGGGCCTGCTCCGGCGGCAGCTCCTGACCGTTCCCCGCGACCGGATCCGTACGGTCGACGTCACGGCCAACCTCCTGCACCGCTCGCTCGGGCTGGCCAAGATCGAGGTCGGCACGGGCCGTACCGACCGCAAGGACGAGGCGGTCAAGCTCGACGCGCTGCACGTCGCCGAGGCCACACGTCTGCGGGCCGAGCTCCTCCACCGCGCACCGGCGCGGCGCGAGACGGCGCCGCAGGAGACGGCGGCTCCGCGCGAGACGCTGCTGGCGGCGGTGCCCGCGGCGTGGGTGCGGTACGGCCCGTTCACGCTGACCGGCCTGGTCACCGTCGGGGTGATCGCCGGTGTCTTCGGGCGGGCCGTGAACGAGGCGCATATCGACCCCGGGCGGCTGGGGCCGGTCAGCACGCTGCTGGACCGGTGGGAGCACGCCGCGGTGCCGGTCGAGATCGCGGTGCTGGTCGCCGTGCTGGCCGTCGCCGTCGCGATCGCCTCCACGCTCGGCTACGTCCTGGCGTTCTACGGGTTCCGGCTCACGCGGAACGCCCTGGGCACGCTCCACGTCACCCGTGGGCTCATCACCACCCGCTCGACCACGATCGAGGAGCGGCGGCTGCACGGCGTCGAGATCAGCGAGCCACTGCTGCTCCGCGCCGTACGCGGCGCCCGCTGCCTGGCCATCACCACCGGCCTGCGCGTCGGCCGTGGAGCCGAGCGGGGCGGGTCGCTCCTGCTGCCTCCGGCGCCGCGCGCCGAGGCGGAACGGGTCGGGACGCTCGTCCTCGGCCGTCGC
>NZ_JBHLZP010000626.1:0-4306 GCF_042429965.1 Actinoallomurus acaciae | reverse complement strand
GCGAGCGCGGCGAGCCGCCGCAGCGCCTCGTGTTCGCCGGAGAGCCGCCCCCACCGGCCCAGGTCCGTGCCGGACCCGCGGCGTCGCTTGACGTAGCCGGCGGCCAGGAAGACGAGCAGAAGGGAGCCCGAGGTGCCGGCGGCGGTCGCGGCCGTGCGGCGTGCGGCCGGCGCGGTGCCCCGCTCACTCGCCTGGACCAGCCGGTGCTGTACGTCGGCGAAGTCGTCGAACTGCCGCCGGATCGTCTCGATGCGCCGCCGGCCCTCCATACGCGTGAGAAGGGCCCGGGCGGTGCGGCGGTCACGCCGCGCCATGGTCATGAGGGGCTCCGCGTGCTCGCGGAGGTAGGCCGTCGCGGCCCGGACGATCTCCCGCGCCCGCCGGTTCTGCTCCGGACCGTTCTCGGCGGCGAGCCGCTGCAGTGCCGCGGCCTGCCGGGGGAGGGCGGCACGGGCGGCCTGCCACGGGTGGAGCGAGCCCGCGTTCCCGGTGGCGAGGTAGCTCAGCTGGTGCTGCTCCAGGTCGACGACCAGCCGTTCGAGCCGGTTCGCCGCGAGGAGCACCGCGGCCGAGTCACGGTTCGCCGGCTCGGTGCCCACGGTGAAGCCGGTCAGGCCGCCGAGCAGGATGGCCAGGAGCAACGCGATGACGCACGCGCGGCCGGACGGCGCGCCTCGCGCGTGTTCCGCGATTCGCGTCCGGCGCTCCCCCGCACTCACTGCCCGCCTGCCGGCCGAGTGGCGGACGGATGCGCAAGCCGTCGTACGATGCCGGGTGAATACCCCCGTTCAGGTGCGATTACGGCAATGTGCGGGCCAGCGCCGGGTCAGAGACCGCCCGGGGACCCCTGCGCCACGGCGAGCGGGATCCCCGGGCGATGGCTCAGGAGCGGGTGCCCGCGGCGGCGAGGCCGGGCGGGGCGGCGGCGATCGCCTCGTGGATCGCGTCGGCGAGCGCGAGCGCCGCCTCCTCGGTCAGCTCGACCGCGACCCGGGCGGACGGTCCTCGCGACGGGTCGGCGAAGTCGATGTTGACCGAGTGGTCCTGTTGCAGGTGAACAGGGTGGTCGACGTACACGGCGGCCTCTTTGAGGCTGATCCAGCCCATCTTGGCCTTACCGCTGCCGCTGATCTTGATCTTGTGGGTCTGGTAGGTGCACATGGCTTCCGCCTCAGAGGTAGCGGCCGAAGAAGTCGAAGATCTTGCCCCAGCCGTCCACGGCGGCCTCGACCCGGTACGACGGGCGGTCGACGGCGAAGAACGCGTGCCCGGCGTTCTCGTAGGTGTGGAACTCGTGCTCCTTGCCGAGCCGGTCCAGTTCGGCGGACAGCTCCGCGGTCTCCGCGGGGGAGGGGAACTTGTCCTCGGCGCCGAACAGGCCGAGCAGCGGGCAGGACAGCCGCGGTGCCAGGCCCAGGATCGGCTTCATGGTCGTGGGCATGCCGGCCGGCGGGTCCTTGACGACGAAGGCGCCGTAGCAGTCCACCGCGGCGTCGATCTGGAGCGAGCACGCGGAGAGGAAGGTCTGCCGGCCGCCCGAGCAGTGGCCGATGACACCGATCCTGCCGTTGGCGCCGTCCAGGGAGTTGAGGTGGCGGGCGGCGCCGTCGACGTCGCCGTCGAGCCGCTCATCCGGCTCGCCGCCGGCCTCGCGCACCGTCGCCGCGGCGTCGTCCGGCTCCGCCCCCGGCGCCTCACGCGAGTACAGGTTCGGGCAGAGCGCGGCGTAGCCGTGCGCGGCGAACCTGCGCACCATCTCCTTGGTGGCCGCGTCGTATCCGGGCATGTGGTGGATGACGACGACACCGCCCCGCGGTTCGTCCCCCAGCGGCCGGGCGAGGTACGCCTCGATCTCGTCGCCGTCGTGGCCCTTGATGGTGACGGTCTCGGCCCTGAGCGCGTCGCTCATACTTTCTCCTCAATATGGACATAACGGGTGCCGCGCAGGGCCGAGCCCAGCGCGGCGATCGCCGCCATGACGGCGGCGGCCGTGAACACGAGCACCAGACCATGATGGAACGGCCCGGAGACGAGTTCGGGAAAGAACGTCTTTCCGGTGAGCGTCGCCCGGTTGCCGTCGGGCAGTGTGTCCAGCAGCCCGTTCGACCCGAGCAGATGCCCGATCGGGTTGTTGCCGAGGAACGCGGCGAACAGCGTACTGACCGGCGGCAGCGTGGCCACACGCGTCGCGTCGGCCGCGGGCACCGACTGGGCCTCCAGCCCGGCCGACAGCGTGTGCGGCAACGAGCTGGCCAGGCCCGCGATCATCAGGGAGAAGAACACCCCGATCGACAGCGCGGTCCCGGAGTTCTGGAACGTCGCCCGCATCCCGGACGCCACGCCGCGCTGGTCGGGCGGCACGCTGCTCATGACCGCCGAGGTGTTCGGCGCCGAGAACATGCCCTGCCCGACGCCGCTGGCGAACAGCAGGGCCGCGAACGCCCAGTACGAGAAGTCGACCGGCAGGGACAGCAGCCCGACGAAGGCCGCGCAGACCACGGAGAGGCCGCCGGTGGAGAACAGCCGGGCGCCGAAGCGGTCCGACAGGTAGCCCGAGACCGGGCCCGCGACGAGGAAGCCGGCGGTCAGCGGAAGCATGTAGATGCCCGCCCACAGCGGCGTGCGTTCGTAGTCATAGCCGTGCAGCGGCAGCCAGATGCCCTGCAGCCAGATGATCAGCATGAACTGCATGCCGCCGCGCGCGATCGCGGTGAGCAGCGCCGCGAGGTTGCCGGCCGCGAACGCCCGGATCCGGAACAACCCGAGACGCAGCATCGGCTCGGCGACCCGCGTCTCCACGACGCAGAAGGCCACGAGGAGCAGCACACCACCGAGCATCCCGCCGAGCACCCGGGGATTGCCCCACCCGGTCGCGTGACCGCCGTACGGCTGGATCCCGTACGTGATCGAGGCGAGCAGGACCAGCGCGCCGCCCACGAAGGTGAGGTTGCCGAGCCAGTCGATCCGCGCCGCGCGTGGCGCGCCCACCTCGCGCAGGCTGTGGTAGGACCAGATGGTGCCGAAGACACCGATCGGCACGCTGACCCAGAACACCGCGCGCCAGTCGATCTCGGCGAGCAGCCCGCCCGCCAGCAGGCCGAGGAACTGCCCGGCCAGCGCGGTGATCTGGTTGATGCCGAGGGCCATCCCGCGCTGTTCGAGCGGGAACGCGTCGGTGAGGATGGCCGCGGAGTTGGCCGTCAGCATCGCCCCGCCGATGCCCTGGACGACGCGCCACCCGATCAGCCACAGCGCCCCCGGCCCGCCGTGGAAGGGGTCGACCGACAACGCCAGCGAGGCCACCGCGAAGATCATGAAGCCGAGGTTGTAGAGCCGGACGCGGCCGAACATGTCGCCCAGCCGCCCGAGCGCCACCACGAGCACGGCCGCGACGAGCAGGTAGCCGAGGATCATCCACAGCAGGTAGCCGATGTTCGAGGGCGAGAGCGGGTCCAGCCCGATGCCCCGGAAGATCGCCGGCATCGAGATGATCACGATGGAGCCGTCCACCGAGGCCATGAGGACGCCGAGCGTGGTGTTGGACAGGGCGGTCCACTTGTACCGGTCGCCGTGGGTCACAGGCTGTCCGCCAGTCGCTCGAGCAGCGGGATGACCTCGACCAGGCGGTGCCGCTCTTCGGGGCTGAACCGCTCCGTGAGCGCCCGGCTCAGGCGGTGCACGCTCGCCGAACGCCGGTCGAGCATGATCTGACGGCCGTCCTCGGTGATCGACATCGACACGCGCCGCCCGTCGTCCGGGTCGGGCATCCGTGCCACGAGGCCGCGCTGTTCGAGCGCCGCCAGCGTGGTCCCCATCGCCTGCGGCCGCACCCGTTCCCCGGCGGCCAGCGCGCCGGGTGTCGCGGGACCGTCCCGGTCGAGCCGCGACAGCGCCGATACCTCCGACAACGTCAGTTCTCCGGGCTCATGCGCCTGCCGTAGCCGCCGTACGATCCGGCCGAGTGCGACACGGAGATCGGAGGCCGCACGCTCCTCGCCTGCCTCGTTCACCATAATTCGTAAACTAAGACTTATAAAGCGAGATGTACAAATCGAGCGTGCGGGGCCGCGTTCGGGCCACGTGTGGCGTCAGGAGGCGGTTCGCCGGTCCAGCTCCGAGAGGCTGCGGATGAGGTCACCGACCCGGGCGATGCCCAGGCAGCGGCCGACCTCGTCCACGACCACCAGGTCGTCGTACACCCGCGAAGCGTCGTCGCCGGCCTCGCGCAGCGCGGCGATCGCCGGTACGGTGCGCGGCACCGGCCGGGGCGGGTCGGCCAGGCGCGCGGCGGGCTTGTGCGCGTGCA
>NZ_JBHLZP010000625.1:0-4835 GCF_042429965.1 Actinoallomurus acaciae | reverse complement strand
CGTCGCCGTCGACGTCGAGGGCGTGCACGCCGACCCGGGTGACGTGGCCCCGGTGGGTGACCGTACGGGCCGCGCGGTCGACGCCGGCGCCGAGGATCGCCGCGCAGCAGTCGATGAAGGCCTCGGCCCACTGCCGGGTCTGGAACCCGGCGTGGTCGGCGCCGAGGATGCCTTCGAGCACCTGGCGTCCGATGTCGTCCGGCAACAGCCGGTAGTACTCCGGCGGTGCCCACGGGGTGTGCGAGAAGTGCGTGATCTTGACGTCGGGTCGCCGGTCGCGCAGGAGCGTGGGCACGAGTGTCAGGTGGTAGTCCTGCACGGCGACCTTCGCGCCCGGCGCGGCGTCCTGGGCGAGCGCGTCGGCGAAGGCCGCGTTGTAGGCCTCATAGGACTGCCAGTCGCGGCGTGATCGGGCGTCGAAGTGCGGTTTGTTCGGGGTGTCGTACAGCATGTGGTGGACGAACCACAGCGTGGAGTTGGCGATCGCGTTGTAGGCACGGTGGAAGGTGCCCGGCGGGATGTCCAGCATGCGGACGGCGCCGATGCCGGGGACGTCCAGCCGGCCCTCGGTCACGCGTCGCGCCGCCGTACGGTCGGCGTCCGAGAGCGTGGCGCAGACCCACAGGATGTCGCCGCTCAGCTCGCCCAGCGCGGAGACGAGCCCGCCGCCGCCGCGGCGCATCGAGAGCGCGCCGTCGTCGGCCAGGGAGAAGGAGACCGGGCCACGGTTGGATGCCACGAGCACCTGCGTGTCAGCCATGGGGGGAGAGTAACCGGCCGCTGTCCGCCCCAATCCCCGAAGGTCCGCCACTGTCCGTTTCGTGACCATACGGATGCTCACCGTGGCGTGAGATCCCTCTCTGTCTCGCGCGCTGAGACCCCGGGGTGGCCAAGAACCGGTCAGTCACGTATACAGTTCCTGATACAACTCAATACCGCTCATCCAGAGGGGTGGAGGGACCGGCCCGTCGAAGCCCCGGCAACCCTCCCGGACATGCGGTCCAGTGCGGCGCAGCCGCGCCGCAACTCGCCGACAGACGCGAGGCCGCCCGGGACAGGTGCCAACTCCGGCTCGTGACCAAGGTGGCACGAGAAAGATGAGGAGAGAGGCCTCGCTCCATGTCGCAGAACGCCGCCCGAAACCTCGGCCCCGCGACCGCACTTGCGTGCCGCGAATGCGGAGAATCCTACGATCTTGGCCCACGCTACGCCTGTGAGCAGTGTTTCGGCCCCCTGGAAGTCACCTACGACTACTCCCAGGTGAGCCGCGAGCGCATCGAGGCGGGTCCGCAGAACATCTGGCGCTACCGTGACCTGCTTCCGGTGCCCTCGAACGTCGCCGAGACCCCCAACACCGAGCCCGGCTTCACCCGCCTGGTGCGCGCCGACAACCTCGCCGAGACGCTCGGTGTCCGCACGCTGTGGGTCAAGGACGACAGCGGCAACCCCACGCACTCGTTCAAGGACCGCGTCGTCGGGGTCGCGCTCGCCGCCGCCCGCGAGCTGGGCTTCAAGGTGCTGGCCTGCCCGTCCACCGGTAACCTCGCCAACGCGGTGGCCGCCGCGGCGGCGCGCGCGGGCATCCGCAGCGCGGTGTTCGTCCCGTCCGACCTGGAGCAGCAGAAGATCGTCACGACCGCGGTGTACGGCGGCACGTTCGTCACCGTGGACGGCAACTACGACGACGTCAACCGGCTCGCCTCCGAGATCGCCGGGGAGCAGGACGACTGGGCGTTCGTCAACGTCAACGTGCGGCCCTACTACGCCGAGGGCTCCAAGACGATCGGATACGAGGTGGCCGAGCAGCTCGGCTGGCGGCTGCCCGACCAGATCGTCGTCCCGATCGCCTCCGGCTCACAGCTCACCAAGATCGACAAGGCGTTCCAGGAGCTCATCAGGCTCGGCCTCGTCGAGGACAAGCCGTACAAGGTCTTCGGCGCCCAGGCGACCGGCTGCTCGCCGGTCGCCGCGGCCTTCAAGGCCGGGCACGACGTCGTACGGCCGGTCAAGCCCGACACGATCGCCAAGTCGCTCGCGATCGGCAACCCGGCGGACGGCCCGTACGTCCTGGACGCCGTCCGGCGCACCGGCGGTGCCATCGAGGACGTCTCCGACGACGAGGTGGTGGACAGCATTGGGCTGCTCGCCCGCGCCGAGGGCATCTTCGGCGAGACCGCCGGCGGCGTCACGCTGGGCTCGCTCCGCAAACTGCTGGCCTCGGGCGCGCTCGACCCGGGCGCCGAGACCGTGTTCATCAACTCCGGCGACGGACTGAAGACCCTCGACGCGGTGGCGCCGGTCGCCAAGCCCTCCGCGAACATCGCTCCCACCTTCGACGCTTTCCGAAAGGCAGGCCTGGTATGAGCTCCATCAGCGTGCGTATCCCGACGATCCTTCGGAGCTACACGGGCGGTGAGTCCGAAGTGACGGCGTCCGGATCGACGGTGCGCGAGGTCGTGGCGGACCTGGAGGCCAGTTTCTCCGGGATCGCTGCCCGAATCCTTGACGAAAACGGCAAAATCCGCCGTTTTGTGAACGTCTACGTCGGCGAAGAGGATGTGCGGTTCGCCGACGGCCTCGACACCGTCACCCCTGATGGCACGCAGGTCTCGATCATCCCTGCGGTCGCCGGTGGTTAGAGGGCAGTAGCGCGTCAGGGCATTTTTTACTAGCCCGTGCCGAAGTTCCCATTTTAATGAACTCACATTGACCAGGATCGGCCGTCCGCTCATCTTGGGTAAAGGGTGTTCCACGGACCGTAGCCGTGTGTATGGTCGGCGATGGTCATCGCGGCGCACCCGTGCTGGCCGTCGGGTTCCGCGCCTCCGGCGGGCTCGAGTCGGTAGCCGTGGGAATGACCACGGGAATTGCCCTGGTGGGAGTTGTTAGGAATGGCACAAGGCACCGTCAAGTGGTTCAACGCGGACAAAGGCTACGGCTTCATCGCGGTCGACGGTGGCAGGGACGTGTTCGTGCACTATTCGGCCATCGTCGCTGATGGCTACCGCAGCCTCGAGCAGGGGCAGCGGGTCGAGTTCGAGATCACCCAGAGCGACCGGGGTCCGCAGGCGGAGTCGGTTCGCATGCTCTGATCCGTATAGCTCGGTCGAGGCCCGGCGCCTGGTGCGCCGGGCCTTGGCATGTCGGTGACCAGGTGAGACGGGGTACGGCTTGCACTCTCCTGGGTAGAGTGCTAAACACGACATTGGCACTCGGCCATTGAGAGTGCCAGCCTTGAACAAGCGATCGAGGCGACGAGGCCTCACACCCGGCGGCGGCATGGAAGCCGCCGGACAGGTCGTCCGTCGCGGGCGTCGACTCGATCCAGTGATAGCCACCCCGTTCCGGGAGGATCTGGAGCCTATGGCTGCAAAGATGATCGCGTTCGATGAGGACGCGCGGCGCGGCCTCGAGCGCGGCATGAACCAGCTCGCCGACGCCGTCAAGGTGACGCTTGGTCCCAAGGGCCGCAACGTCGTGTTGGAGAAGAAGTGGGGCGCCCCCACGATCACCAACGACGGTGTGTCGATCGCCAAGGAGATCGAGCTCGAGGACCCGTGGGAGAAGATCGGCGCGGAGCTCGTCAAGGAGGTCGCCAAGAAGACCGACGACGTCGCGGGCGACGGCACCACCACCGCCACCGTGCTGGCGCAGGCGCTGGTCCGTGAGGGTCTGCGTAACGTCGCCGCCGGCGCCAACCCGATGTCGCTGAAGCGGGGCATCGAGTCCGCGGTCGAGCGGGTGAGTGAGGAGCTTTCCAAGATCGCCAAGGATGTGGAGACGAAGGAGCAGATCGCTTCGACGGCCTCCATCTCCGCCGGTGACACCTCGATCGGTGAGATGATCGCCGAGGCGATGGACAAGGTCGGTAAGGAAGGCGTGATCACGGTCGAGGAGAGCCAGACCTTTGGTCTGGAGCTCGAGCTGACCGAGGGCATGCGCTTCGACAAGGGCTACGTGTCGCACTACTTCGTGACCGACCCGGAGCGCATGGAGGCCGTCTTCGACGACCCCTACATCCTCATCGCCAGCTCGAAGATCTCGGCCAACAAGGACCTCGTGCCGGTTCTCGAGCAGGTCATGCAGAGCGGCAAGCCGCTCGTCCTCATCGCCGAGGACGTCGAGGGCGAGGCCCTGGCCACCCTGGTCGTCAACAAGATCCGCGGTGTCTTCAAGTCCGTCGCCGTCAAGGCGCCGGGCTTCGGCGACCGTCGCAAGGCGATGTTGCAGGACATCGCGATCTTGACCGGGTGGTCAGGTGGTGTCGGAGGACATCGGTCTGAAGCTGGAGAACACCACCCTCGACATGCTCGGCCAGGCCAAGCGCGTCGTGGTGACCAAGGACGAGACCACGATCGTCGATGGCGCGGGTAACACCGACGACATCGCGGGCCGTGTCAACGAGATCCGGGTCGAGATCGAGAACAGCGACTCCGACTACGACCGGGAGAAGCTCCAGGAGCGCCTGGCCAAGCTCGCCGGTGGTGTGGCCGTGATCAAGGCGGGTGCGGCGACCGAGGTCGAGCTGAAGGAGCGCAAGCACCGCATCGAGGACGCCGTCCGTAACGCCAAGGCCGCCGTCGAAGAGGGCATCGTGCCTGGTGGTGGCGTGGCGCTGCTGCAGGCGGGTACGGGTGCGTTCGACAAGATCGAGCTTGAGGGTGATGAGGCTACTGGTGCTTCGATCGTCAAGCGTGCGTTGGAGGAGCCGCTCAAGCAGATCGCGGTCAACGCCGGTCTTGAGGGCGGCGTCGTGGCCGAGCGGGTTCGTTCGCTGGAGCCTGGTCGGGGTCTGAACGCGGCGACCGGTGAGTACGTGAACATGTTCGAGGCCG
>NZ_JBHLZP010000624.1:0-4322 GCF_042429965.1 Actinoallomurus acaciae | reverse complement strand
CGCGAGCCCGGCCCGTGCGGCCTTGCGGACCGCGGCGTCCAGGGCCGAGGACGCCGTGCGAAGGAGCGTCTCCTCCGCGTCCGAGGGGACCGCCCGGCGGTCCCGGATCACCGGGCCGAGCGGGCGTACGACCCAGCCGGGCAGCGCGGCGGTGACCTCATCGATGACGGCCGCGGGCCACCGGGCGGCGCCGACCAGGCCGACCGTGCCCGGCTCGCTCTCGTCGAGCAGCCCGCTCACCAGCGGGCCGAACTTCCGGCCGCTGCGGATGTCCTCGGCCTTGGAGGTCAGCCGCATCCACGGGAACACACGCGGGGAGAGCTTGGTGAGCAGCACCGGCGGGCCCTGCGGCCGGATGGCCATCATGCCCTCGTTCCAGTAGATGCACAGGTTCGTGAGATAGGCGATGTCGTCGGAGCTGTAGGTGTCGCCGTAGACCAGGGCGACATCGATCCCGTCCTTCGCCAGGTCCGCGCGTACGGCCGCGAGCCTTTCGTCCCATTCGCTCTCGGGGACCTCGTCGGGGTCGAGGACCACCAGGCCGCGCTTCATGCTGCGTCTCCCGTCTCGAAGAGTTTGCGTTCGGTGGAGATGAGCACCTCACAGCCGTCCGCGGTCACGCGTACCGGATCGCCGAGCACGTGGTAGCCGGCGATCGGTGTGTAGGTGTTGGGGTGGATGATGAAGACCGCGTTCTGCGGCAGCACGGTCTCGTTGCCCTCGATGATCGGCGTCTCGTCGAGGTGCAGTCCGTGCCCGTGACCGCGGACGCGGGTGTACCTGCTCGTGCAGTACTCGCCGAAGCCGCGGGCGCGGAAGACGTCGTTCTGGGCCTTGGCGACCTCGTGGGCGGTGACGCCGGGTCGCACGACGGCCATGCCGGCCTCGACCGCCTCGTTGAACAGCGCGAACGACTCGTGCTGCTCGGGGCTCGCCGTGCCGACCACCGCAGAGCGGCAGATCTGCAGCCAGTAGCCGTCGAGCTGCGGGGTGAGCTCGGTGCGGACCATGTCGCCCGCCGCCAGTACTCGCGGCGACGGCGCGGTCATGCCGCGCACCTCGTCCTTGCCGGAGGCGATGAGCATGAAGTTGTCCTCCGCGCCCATCGCCTTGATCCGTGCCTCGACCTCGGCGACGATCCGGTATTCGGGCAGGCCGGGTTCGAGGACGTCCACGAACGCCTCCCATCCGGCCGCGCACACCTGTGCGGCACGACGCATCCGGGCCAGCTCCCAGTCGCTCTTGACCAGGCGTACGCCGTCCATCAGCGCGGTCGCCGAGACGATCTCGGCGGCCGGCAGGGCGGCGCGTACGGCCTCCAGGACTACGGCGGGCAAGAGCTCGTAGTGGGCGACACCGACCCGGCGGGGACGCAGGTCGGCCAGCCGTCCGGTCAGCGCGTCCGGGGCGTCCGGATCGAGGAGGAGCGCCTCGCCGACCCAGCCGCGCCGTGTGACCGTGGCCAGGTCGGCGCGGCTCGTGGAGAAGGCGACCGGATCGCCGTGGGCCGGAAAGATCACGAGGGCCGCACTGCCGATGAGCGAAGCGTCGGTGAAGTACCGGACGTTCTCCCGGCGCCATCCGGGGCCGAACGCGAGGATCGCGTCGAATCCCTGCTCGTCCATTGCCGCCCGTACGCGGCGGTGCCGCAGCGCCACCTCATCCCGGTCCTCCGGGGCCATCCGGTCGCGGTCCGCCGCCGGCCGTACGGCGTGCTCGGTCGTCATCTGCTGGTGTCTCCTTGCGGTGAGGGGTGGGGGGTCACAAGTCGCCGGTTTCGCCGACCGCACCGGAGCCGACCGCCGGCGCCGTGGCGGGCTCGCGGCCCACCCTCCGGGCCAGCTCGCGGGTGATCTGCTCGACGGTCTTGTCGCGGGTCTCGAAGGTCGCCGCCAGCGCCGAGACTCCGGCGAGCAGGGAGATCGCGCCGAACAGGACGAAGAAGACGTAGCTCGAGGCGTGCATGGCCAGCACGTAGCCGACCGCGGTGGGCATCACCAGGCCGCCCGCCTTCTGCCAGGCGGCGGCCCAGCCAAGGCCGGTCGCCCGGCTCTCGGTCGGATACAGCTCGCTCGCGTAGGCGAACAGCGTGGCGCCGGCCACGCCGCTTCCGAAGAACTGCGCGACCGATCCGAGGGCGACGACGGCCGCCGTCGCCGACGTCGTGCCCCAGATGAGGCACACGACCCCGCCGAGCAGGAACGAGGAGGACATGACGGATCTGCGGCCGACCCGGTTGACGAGCTGACCTGCGACGATCGCGCCGACGACGGCGGCGAAGGTGATGATCGCGGTGTAGCTGAAGCTTCGCAGCAGGCCGACGCCCCGGCGTTCGAGGATGGAGGGCAGCCAGCTCGACATGCCGTACAGGAAGGCGCCCGCACACAGCTCCATCAGCCAGATCGACAGCGTGTACCTGAGGTAGGACCGGCCGAGCAGGAAGCGAACGGACCCCGTCGCCCGGCCCGCTTCGGCGGGGGCCGGCGCGACGGCGGCCGCGGGTCGCATGCCGGCGGCCGGTTCCGGGGACGCGATCGTGTCGACGAGGGCTCGTGCCTCGCGGACCCGCCCGGTGCGCAGGAGGTAGCGCACGGACTCGGGCAGGCGAGTGACGATGAGGACGGCGGCCACGGCGGAGATCGATCCGACGGCGAACATCGACCGCCAGCTCGAGTGCGGCATGAGCAGCCGTCCGACGGCGGCTGAGGCGGGCAGGCCGCAGATCCAGGCCGCCGAGGCCAGCGTGACCAGCGGCCCCCGGTGCCGCGACGGCACGAACTCGGTGATGTAGGGGAGGACGATCGCGATCTCGGCGCCGAGACCGACCCCCTGGAGCGTGCGGAACACGAGGAGAGAGTCATAGCTCTCCGCGAAGACCGCCGCGAAGGAGAACACGGCATAGGTCATGATCGAGACGAACAGGGGGAACCTGCGCCCGAACCGGTCGGAGGCGCTCCCGGCGACCGCTGCGCCCACGAGCATCCCGGCGAACAGTGACGAGCTGAAATGCCCTGCCTGCTTGCTGGTCAGATGGAACGTCACGATGAGTCCGGGGATGAGGACCCCCGTCATGTTGATGACGAACCCGTCCATGAAATGACCGAACAGGGCGGTCACATAAATGCGCAGATGTCGAGAGGTGAATCTGGAGTCGTCCATTCTCTGCAGTAGCCGAACGAACTCCGGGGAATGGTCTTGTTGTACGGGCATGGAACGGTGCCACCTCCTTGCGGCTAAACCGTTGTCAATCGCCCTTGATGCGGGCCCCCCGAGGTGGCCGGTCGCCTATCGATCGTCCAGATCGGCCTGGATGACCAGATAGGTCTTCGTCAGTGCGGGAAGGAGCTGTTCCTCCAGCTCCGGCGGGATGTCCGCCGTGAGCTCCCTGGTGAACTTCTCCAGCGCGCGATCAGCCGCATCGCACGCCTTCCTGCCCTTGGCGGTGAGTTCCAGACGCATCATGCGTCGGCTGGTGTCGGCGGTCCCGCGGATGAGGAACCCCTGGTTGACCAGCTTGTCCACGCTTTCCGACATGGTGGACGGGTTGCGGTGGGCGAGTTTGCACAGCGCGGTCAGCGACGTGTGCCCGGCACCGACACGAGACAGGATGCGGTACTGGCGAATGGTGAGCGGCTGTTCCAGCGACGCCAGGATCTCGGTCTGCAGTCGCGTCAGCCGACCTCCCAGGGCAAGCAGCAGCTCTCCCAAGCTGTCGAACGAACCGGTATCAATGATCATTTCGCCCACCGCACTGTTCGGTACCCGGAACGATGTATGTGTCGAGGATGTTACTTCGGACATCGAGACGACGGAAGAGGCGGAGACAAATACTTCGGGCACCGAAGAGAGGACCTCGCGCCTGCCTGCGGTGGGTGATCTCGTTACATCGGTGTCACCCTGCGTGTTCGCCGTCGCAACGAAGGCTGCGCATCGTGGTCGTCATGCGACTCAAGATCCGCCGCGGCCATGCGCCCGGCCACCGCGGGACATGGCGACACGAGGTCGTCGAGTTCGGCACGCTGTTCATCGCGGCCGGCATCGCGCACGTCTTCTCCACGGCGTTGGGACACCGGGAGTCCGGCTCGGTGATGCTGATCGGTCTCGGCGTCGCCCTGTGCGCGTTCATCGCCGCGCACCTGTGGTGGGCGCACCGCCGGTCGCGCCCCCGCGACGTGATCGCGTCGCCGCCGGCCCGCCTGTGGCGGGTACGCGCCCAGGTACGCGACACACCGGGTCGGCTCGCCGCGCTGGCCGCCGCGATCGCCGCCGCCGGCGGGAACATCATGTCGCTGACCAGCCAGTCCGACCTCGGCGGCACCGTC
>NZ_JBHLZP010000623.1:0-4340 GCF_042429965.1 Actinoallomurus acaciae | reverse complement strand
GCGAGCTCCCTCGCCGGCGGCGGCGCCTCGGCCGTCACCACCGCCTCGCGTACGCCGGGCTCGGCCACGACGCGGGCGGCACGGCGCTCGCCCCGGCTGTTGACCAGCACCGAGACGACGACGGCGGCGAGGCAGATGACGCCCACCGCCCACCAGAGCGCGACGGTGAAGCCGTGCACCAGTCCGGCCGCGGTGAGCGCGGGCGAGGGCGGCCCCTGCGCGTGGGCCGCGATGTAGGAGGCCGTGGCGGTGGCGCCGATGGTGTTCAGCAGTGCGGTGCCGAGCGAGCCGCCGACCTGCTGTGAGGTGTTGACCATCGCCGAGGCGATGCCGGCGTCGTGCGTGTCGACACCCGCGGTGGCGAGGTTCATCGCCGGCATCAGCGCCGTGCCCAGCCCGATGCCCAGGAGTAACTGGGCGGGCAGCACCGAGGCGGCGTAGGCGCTGTCGACCTGCAACCGGGTGAGCAGCACGACGCCCGAGGCCGCGACGAGCAGGCCCGGCACCATGAGCAGGCGCGCCGGCACGTGGTTCATCAGCCGCGCGGAGATCTGCGTCGAGCCCGTGATCATGCCGGCCGTCATCGGCAGGAACGCCAGGCCGGCCTCGACGGGGGAGTAGCGCTTGACGGTCTGCAGGTAGTACGTCAGGAACAGGAACAGGCCGAACATGCCGATCACCGACAGGCCGACGGACAGGTAGGCGCCGGCCCGGTTGCGGTCGAGGATCACCCGCATCGGCAGCAGCGGTGCCCGCGTCAGGGCCTCGACGACGGCGAACGCCGCCAGCAGCACGCCCGCGCCGACGAGCAGGCCGACCACGCCGCGCTCGCCCCAGCCCTCGGACTCGGCGCGGGTGAAGCCGTACACCAGCGCGACCAGGCCGGCGGTGACGAGCACGACGCCGGGCAGGTCGAGGCGGGAGTGGGACCGGTCGGCGACCGGGTCGCGGACGAAGACGATGCCGCCGGTCAGCCCGACCACGGCGACCGGCACGTTGACGTACAGCGCCCAGCGCCAGTCGAGGTACTCGGTGAGCAGTCCGCCGACGATCAGGCCGAGGGCGGCGCCCCCGCCCGCGATCGCGCCGTAGATGCCGAAGGCCTTGGCCCGTTCGGCCGGCGCGGTGAAGGTGACGGCGAGCAGGGAGAGCGCGGACGGCGCGAGCAGCGCGCCGAACGCCCCCTGCAGGGCGCGCGCGGCCAGCAGCATGCCCTCACCGTTCGCGGCGCCGCCGACCGCCGAGGCGGCCGCGAACCCGACGAGCCCGATGAGGAAGGCGTGCTTACGGCCGATGAGGTCGCCGACCCGGCCGCCGAACAGCAGCAGGCCGCCGAACGCGAGCGTGTAGGCGGTGATCACCCACTGCCGGTCGGCGTCGGAGATGCCCAGGGCGTGCTGGGCCGAGGGCAGGGCGATGTTCACGATGGTGGCGTCGAGGACGACCATGAGCTGGGCGAGGGCGATGAAGACCAGCGCGATCCAGCGCCGGGAGACAGGAGGGCCGGAGACCGGTGCGGTCATCGACATGAGGTGGCGTCTCCAAAGTTGGGGAATCAGTGCCTGGGCGAGCGGTGTGTCGGCAGGACTGCCATCGATCGGAGATCGTGGGGCCGGGCGGCGCGTGCGCCATGAGCCGCGCCACCCCCTGTCGCCCCGAATAACCTACTGTACTGGTTCCGTCACTGAGGGTACATCAACCGCGTGACGGGATAAAGACCGAAGACGACGCAAATGACCCCGCCTCTGACCAGGGCGTACGGCGCCAAGCGTCGCGTGTCAGTAATCTCCCGGCCGCTCCGCCGACGATGCCCGTCCACCCGCGTTGATCAAACTGCTCGGTCGGCACGTCATGGGACGAGCCGGGGAGGATCGGATGAATCGCCTGCACACCACCACCGTCACCGCCACCGCCGCCGTGGCGCTGGCCCTCGCACTCGGCGGCGCCGCCGGAGCCGTCCCCGCCGCGCACGGCCGTACGCTCGCGCCGCACGACGACACCTACCGGGTGCGGGCCGGTCACACCCTGCGGTCCCCGGGGCTGTTCCGCAACGACGACGGCGACCCGATCACGCTGACCTCGCACACCTCGCCCGCCCACGGCTCGCTCAGCCTCAACCCGGACGGGACCTTCCGCTACACGCCGGCCGCGGGCTTCACCGGCACCGACACGTTCACCTACACGGTGACCGACGCCGTCCGCCTGTACCCCACGCACCTCCCGCCGCTCGCCACGATCGGGGGCGTCAAGATCACCGGTGGGGCATACGGCTCGTCGCTGGCCCCGGTGCCCGGCTCGCGCGACGAGTACTACGGCCTGACCGACCGCGGCCCGAACGTCGACGGCCCGGACGGTGAGAAGATCCTCCCGCTACCGGGCTTCACGCCCTCCATCGGCCGGTTCCGGCTCGCCGACGGCAAGGCGACGCTGGAGCGGAAGATCCCGCTCAGGGAGGCCGACGGCACCCCGTACACCGGGCGCGTCAACCCCGAGGCCACCACGGGGGAGAAGCTCGTCGACCTGAACGGCGAGGCGCTCGCGCCGAACGAGTCCGGCTACGACTCCGAGGGCCTGGTCGCCCTGCCCGACGGGACGTTCTGGGTGTCGGACGAGTACGGCCCGTTCATCACGCACTTCGACCGGAACGGACGGGCGCTCCGGCGGCTCTCGCCCTTTGACGGCTCCCTTCCGCGCGAGCTGGCGAATCGCGTGCCGAACAAGGGCATGGAGGGCCTGACCGTCACGCCGGACGGCCGGACACTCGTCGGCATCATGCAGTCGGCGCTGCAGCAGCCCGACGTCACCGCCAAGCCGGCGAACATCACCACGTTGCGCATCGTGACCTACGACCTGCGCACGCGGGCGACGCACGAGTACGTCTACCTGCTCGATGACCCCAAGGACAACGGCGGCGCGGTCAGCGAGATCACCGCGCTGGGCGGCACGCGGTTCCTCGTCGACGAGCGCGACGGCGGCTTCGAGCCGAACGCCTACAAGAAGCTGTTCACGATCGACCTCGCCGGCGCGACCGACGTCGGCCCCTCCGCCTCCGTGCCCGGCGCCACGTACGACGCGGCCAGGGGCGGCCTGCTCGTCGGCGGCAAGAGCATCGACGCGTACGTCGGCAAGGACGACACCGCGCAGTCGCGGGCCGACCTGGCCAAGGTGGGTGTCACGCCGGTGCGCAAGTCCCTCGGCCTGGACCTGGGCGCCCTGCTGACGCGGCTCGACCCGAGCGGCGGCTTCTTCGGCCACGACAAGGTCGAGGGGGTCGCGACCACCGACGGCGGACGCACGCTCGTGGTCAGCAACGACAACGACTTCGGGATCGACGGCGTCACGAACGACACGCCGCCGTTCCGGCTGCACGTCAAGACGCTGCCGAACGGCACGCAGGACGACGGCGAGTACCTGGCGATCGACACGACCCGGCTCCCCGCCGTGACGCGGACCGCGACCGTGACCATCAGGGTCACCGCCCGCTAGGTGTAGTGGCCGCGGAGGTTGGTTCGGCGGCGCGGGTGGATGGTCTTGATGTGGGTGAGGGTCTTCTGGCTCGGTGTGGATTGCGGCATCTACATCGGCCAGGAAGGCCCTCATGCCGCGCCGTAACGCGCCATTGACTGAGGCCGGGCGTCTTTGCCTGGCCGGCTGTTGTTGGTGAGGGTGGGCCGTTGCGGAGTGGTTCTAGGTCTTGCTCACGCTCGTCAAACGGTGGGTGGGTCGCTACTGCGGCTGTGGGCAGGCTGGGGTGGCCGATCGTTTCAGCCGCCCGTACACCGGTCCTCGGCGTACCTCGACTCGTATCGGATGGTGGATTATCAAGGTTCGGGTGACCTGCCGGTGGGGTCCGGGCCGGATCGCCGTCCTGTTGTGGTTGAACCTGGCCGCCGTGCGCCGGGTGTTGGTCCGCCGATCGCCTGTACCGTCTGGATTGGATGGACCGGGTCACCGGGCGTGTGATCCGCCGTTATGCACGCGCCAGGCCGGGTGAGCCGGTTCATGTGGACATCAAGAAGCCGGGCAACGTCCCCTGGTGGCGGTGGACGTCCGGTCGCGACCCGCGACCGGGTCGGCGGAGCGGAGCGGGCGATGGCGAACACACACGCGGTCGAGGTCGGCTCCACGACCGTGGTCAAGCGGTTTCGCCGGTGGGACCAGGACGAACACCGGCGCGAGTGGCGTGCGCTGACCCTGCTCGCCGAGCACGCCCCCGGGCTGGCGCCCGCCCCCGTACGGGCCGACCTGGAGGCGGACCCGCCGAGCGTGACGATGGCGCGCCTGGACGGGGCGCCGCTCGCGGGCCGGCTGAGCGACGCCCAGGTCGACGGGCTCGCCGA
>NZ_JBHLZP010000622.1:0-4350 GCF_042429965.1 Actinoallomurus acaciae | reverse complement strand
GGCGCTGGCCGGGCGGCCGGGCCTCGTCTTCCACGCCGCGGTCGCGGGGGCCGGGCGGCAGGACCTGCTGCGGGCCCTGGATGACGCCGAACCCGGCGTGGCGGGTTCCTCGTCGGCTGGGGTGGTCTGGGTCTTCCCCGGCCAGGGCTCGCAGTGGGCCGGGATGGGCCTGGAGCTCATGGAGTCGGCGCCGGTCTTCGCCCGGCGCATGCGCGAGTGCGACGAAGCCCTGCGGCCGTTCACCGGCTTCTCGGTCATCGAGGCGCTGCGGGCCGGTGAGCCGAAGCGAGCGGATGAGGTGCAGCCGGCGCTGTTCGCGGTGATGGTGTCGCTGGCCGCCCTGTGGCAGTCGCTGGGGGTCCGGCCGGCCGCGGTGGTCGGCCATTCCCAGGGCGAGATCGCGGCGGCGTGCGTGGCGGGCGCCCTGTCGCTGGAGGACGCCGCGCGCGTCGTGGCGCTCCGCAGCCAGGCCCTGGCGGAGATCACCGGCCAGGGCGGGATGCTGTCGGTCGAGGCGAGCCGCGACGAGATCTCGGCCCGCCTCGGCGAACGCCTCTCCCTGGCGGCGGTCAACAGCCCGCGTTCGGTGGTGGTCGCCGGCGACGACGACGCGCTGGAGAAGCTGGCCGTCGCCTGCGCCGCGGACGGCATCCGGACCCGGCGCGTCCAGGTGGACTACGCCTCCCACTCCGCCTCGGTCGAGCGGGTCCGCACCCGTGTCCTCGACGCGCTGAGCGGCATCACGCCGACCACGGCCCAGGTGCCCTTCTGCTCGGCCCTCATGGGGGACCTGATCGACACGTCGCGGATGACCGCGGACTACTGGTACCGCTCGCTCAGGGAGCCGGTCGAGTTCGAGCGGGCCGTCCGGCGGCTCCACGGCCAGGGCCACTCGGTCTTCACCGAGATCAGTCCTCATCCCATCCTCACCCTGGGCATCGAAGAGACCCTCGGGGCGTCCGGCGTACGCGTGACCGGCACGCTGCGGCGGGATCGGGGGAGCCTGGTCCACTTCCTCGGCTCCGCCGCCCGGGCGTGGGCGGAGGGCGTCCCCGTCCACTGGCCGGCGCTCTTCCCGGGCGTACCGCCCGACTCACGTATCTGGGCCGGTCAGGACACGGATGTCTTCTGGGACGCGGTCGAGCGGGACGACCTCGACGGCCTCGCGACGGAGCTGGGCGCCGATGACCGGGCCCGGGCGTCGCTGGCGGCGGTGCTGCCCCTCCTCGCCTCCTGGCGACGCGGATCTCGCGACCGGCCCACGGTGGAATCGCTGTGCTACCACGTCGCCTGGCGTCCCGTCCCCGTCGCGGCGTCCGCCCCGAGCGGGACGTGGCTGGTCGTGACGCCCCGGGGCGAGGCGGCCGCGCACCCCTGGGTGGAGGGCTGCGTCGACGCCCTCACCGGCGGCGGAGCCGAGGTCCGGCGGCTGACGACGCCGTTCTCGCCGCAGGACGTCTCGCAGTCGCGCGACATCTCCGGCGTGGTGTCCCTGCTGGCCCTCGACGAGACCCCGTGCGCCGGGCACCCCATGATCACTCACGGCCTCGCGGACACGGCCACGCTGATCCGGGTACTCGGCGAAGCGGGCGTCGAGGCCCCCATGTGGTTCCTGACCTGTGGCGCGGTCGGCGCGGGCGCACCGGTGACCGGCCCCACGCAGGCGGAGGTCCTCGGGTTCACCCGCGTGCTCGGCCTGGACATCCCCGCACGCTGGGGCGGGCAGATCGACCTTCCGTCCGCGGTGGACGCCCCGGCTCGGGACCGGCTGCGGGCCGCGCTCGGCGGCGTCCAGGACGAGGACCAGCTCGCCGTCAGGGACGACGGCCTGTACCTCCGGAGACTGGTCCGGGCCGGTTCCACGGGGGCGACGCGAGACTGGAACCCCCGCGGAACGGTACTGGTGACCGGCGGGACGGGAGCCCTGGGCCGGCACGTCGCCCGCTGGCTGGCCCGCGAGGGAGCCGATCATCTGCTGCTCGTCAGCAGGCAGGGGCTGCGGGCACCGGGTGCGGACGACCTGCTGAGGGAACTGACGCGGCTGGGACCGCGCGTCACCATCGCCGCCTGCGACGTCGCGGACCGCGACGCTCTCGGGGAACTCGTCGCCGAGCACGCGCCGACGTCCGTCTTCCACACCGCCGGCGTCGTCGGGCGGATGGACGCCAGGCCGGGCGATGACCTGAGCGAGTTCGCCGACGTCCTCGCCGCCAAGGCGACCGGGGCGGCGAACCTGCACGCGGTCTTCGGCCGGCAGCCCCTCGACGCGTTCGTGCTCTTCTCCTCCAACGCCGGCGTCTGGGGCAGCGGCGGACAGGGCGCCTACTCGGCGGCCAACGCGTACCTCGACGCCCTGGCGGAGGCCAGGCAGGCGGACGGGCTCCCGGCGACCTCGGTGGCCTGGGGCGGCTGGGCGGGCGAAGGAATCGCCGCCACGTCCGAGTCCGAGGAATTCCTCCGCCGCCGGGGCATGCGCACCATGCCGCCCGACCTGGCGCTCCAGGCGCTGCGGTACGTGCTGGAGCGCGGCGAGACCTTCGTGTCGGTCGCCGACATGGACTGGGACCGCTTCGCCGACAGCTTCGCCGCGGCTCGTGAGCGGCCGCTCATCGGCGAGCTGGTCAGTGCGGATGACGCGGCGTCGGGGCAGGGGCCATCGGATCTGGCCGGGACCCTCGCCGGGCTCTCCGCGGCGGCCCGCGAGCAGGAACTGCTGACGCTGGTGTGCGGTCAGACCGCGCTGGTGCTCGGCCATGACGACCCCGCACCCATCAGGGCCGACCGGAAGTTCGCGGAACTGGGCTTCGACTCGGTGACCGGCATCGAGCTGTGCAAGCGGCTCAGGCAGGTGACCGGCCTGGCCCTGCCGAGGTCGTTGGTCTTCGACCATCCGACCCCGATCGCGCTGGCCGCGCGCCTTGACGAGGAACTCGTCCCGAACGGGCACGCGAACGGCGACGCGGCGGATCAGGACGGAGACGACCGCATCGACGTGATGGGCGTGGCGGAACTGGTACGGATGGCGCGACCGGAGGGCCAAGGCTGACATGAACGCACCCGATGAGGCGGCCATACCGTACACCGAGGTCGCCGCGGCCTTGCGGAGTTCGGTGAAGGAGGCCGAGCGGCTGCGGCGTCAGGTGGGGCGTCTGGAGGAGGCCGAGGCGCGGTCGCGGGAGCCGGTCGCGGTGGTGGGGATGGCGTGCCGGTACCCCGGCGGCGTGGCGTCCCCCGAAGACCTGTGGCAGGTCGCGTCCGGCGAGGTCGACGCGGTGTCGGGGTTCCCGGCCGACCGCGGGTGGGACCTGGCGGGGATCTACGACCCCGACCCGGACCACGGGGGGACCTCCTACGTACGCGAAGGCGGGTTCGTGGGCGGGGTGGCCGACTTCGACGCGGAGTTCTTCGGGATCAGCCCGCGTGAGGCGCTGGCGATGGACCCGCAGCAGCGGCTGCTGCTGGAGGTGTCCTGGGAGCTGTTCGAACGCTCCGGAGTGGACCCGGCCCTGTTGCGCGGCACCGGTACCGGGGTGTTCGTCGGCGCCGGAGGCTCGGAGTACGTGCCGAGCATAAGTGGCGCCCCACGCGACGTCGAGGGATATGTGTTCACCGGCAACACGCTCAGCGTCGCCTCGGGCCGGCTGGCGTACGTGTTCGGGCTGGAGGGCCCGGCCGTCACCGTGGACAGCGCCTGCTCCTCCTCCCTGGTCGCGATCCATCTGGCCTGTCAGTCCCTGCGTACGGGAGACTGCTCGCTCGCGGTGGCCGGCGGCGCGACCGTGATGGGGTCGCCGGCCGTGTTCGTGGAGCTGTCGCGGCAGCGGGCCCTGTCACCCGATGGTCGGTGCAAGGCGTTCTCCGCCACCGCCGACGGGTTCGGGCCCTCCGAGGGGGCCGGGCTGGTGCTGCTGGAGCGTCTGTCGGACGCCCGCCGAAACGGCCATCCCGTCCTGGCCGTCATCCGTGGCAGCGCCGTCAACCAGGACGGAGCCAGTAACGGGCTGACCGCACCGAACGGTCCGTCGCAGGAGCGGGTGATCCGGACGGCGCTGGCCAACGCGGGGCTGCGACCCGAGGAGATCGACGCCGTCGAAGCACACGGCACCGGCACCACCCTCGGCGACGAGATCGAGGGGAACGCGCTGATCGCCACCTACGGGCGGGCGCGGAAGCGCGATCGGCCGCTGTGGGTGGGATCCGTCAAGTCGAACATCGCCCACGCTCAGGCGGCGTCGGGGGTGGCCGGGATGATCAAAATAATCATGTCGATGCGGCACGGGGTCCTGCCCAGGACTCTTCACGCCGATGAGCCTTCGCCGCACATCGACTGGAACGCCGGGATATCCCTGC
>NZ_JBHLZP010000621.1:0-4356 GCF_042429965.1 Actinoallomurus acaciae | reverse complement strand
CGGCCCCGGGCCGGGCCGTGCCGCGTCCGGAGCGGCCCACCGGGCGCGCCGGGTCTCCGGCCGTCCCGCCCGCCGAAGACGCGACCGAGCCCGAACCCGACGTGGAGGCACCCGTGAACGACCAGTCCGCCCAGCCGGCCGAAGAGGAACCCAGACCCCGCTATGTCGCCCGGACCTCGCTGCCGACCGACGTCAGGCTGGTCGGCGGCCCGAAGCCCCGGACGTCCCTCACCGACACCCAGCCGGACGGGATCAAGCTGCCGGACACCAAGCCGGACGGCATCCCGATCGTGACCACGGCCACGGACGACGAGGACGACGCCTACGCCGACGAACGCGCCGAGGACCCGGAAGCCGGCATGGAGGCGATCCCGCCGTCGAGCAAGTTCCGCAGCGGTCCCACCCCTCCCCGCGGCTGACCGGACGACCCGGGCCGGTGTGGCCATCGGGGCGCATGCGCTCGCCCCGGCGACGCCCGGGGAGGATTCCGCAGCCGGAATGGAGCCGGCCCGCCGACCGCGGCCCGTTCCGGGAGGCTCCGGCGGCGGCCATCGGGCATGTCCGGAATACGCCAGGGCGGCTTGGTGAAAGCCGGTCTGAAGGGGAACGCTGAGGAGATGAGGACCTGGGTGCCCGTGCCTGAGGGCAGCGGCTTCGGAGTGAACAACCTTCCGTACGGCGTTTTCTCCCAGCGGGGTGAGCTTCCACGGGTCGGTGTGGCCATCGGGGAGCATGTGCTCGACCTGGCCGAGCTGGCGGGGGCCGGGCTGCTCGCCGACCGGCGGTGGTTCGCCGCGGGATCGCTGAACTTCTTCATGGCCGCCGGGCGCTCGGTGTGGCAGCCGACGCGGGATCGCATCATCACGCTGCTCACCGACATCTCCTACCGCGACGAGGTCGAGCCCGCGCTCTATCCGATGAGCGACGTCGAGCTGCACATGCCGTTCGCGGTGGCGGACTACGTCGACTTCTACTCCTCGCGCGAGCACGCGACGAACCTCGGGCGGATCCTGCGGCCCGGGGGCGGGCCGCTGCTGCCGAACTGGACCCGCCTGCCGGTCGGCTACCACGGCCGCGCCGGCTCGGTGGTGCCGTCGGGGACGCCGATCGTACGGCCCCGGGGGCAGCGCAAGGGCGAGACGGAGCCGGTGTTCGGGCCGACGGCGAAGCTCGACATCGAGGCCGAGGTCGGGTTCGTGATCGGGGTGCCGTCGGCGCTCGGGCAGTCGGTGCCGACGAGCGCGTTCCGCGACCACGTGTTCGGTTTCGTGCTGGTCAACGACTGGAGCGCACGCGACATCCAGGCGTGGGAGTACCAGCCGCTGGGCCCGTTCCTGTCCAAGTCGTTCGCGACGTCCGTCTCGCCGTGGGTCGTCCCGGTCGACGCGCTGGGGGCCGCCCACGTACGCCCGCCGGAGCAGGATCCCGAGCCGCTGCCGTACCTGCGCTGCGACGAGCCGTGGGGCCTGGACGTGACCTTGGAGATCGAGCTGAACGGGCACATGGTGAGCCGGCCGCCGTTCGCCGGGATGTACTGGACGGCGCCGCAGCAGCTCGCCCACGCGACGGTGAACGGCGCCGCGCTGCGCACGGGCGACCTGATGGCCTCGGGCACGGTCTCGGGCCCGCGGCGCGACCAGCGCGGCAGCCTGATCGAGCTGACGCGGAACGGCACCGAGCCGCTCGAACTGCCCGACGGCACGAAACGCGTCTTCCTGGAGGACGGCGACACCGTGCGCATCACCGCCACGGCGCCTTCGTCCGGCGTCGACCCGATCGGCTTCGGCGACGTCATCGGCACGGTCTACCCGTCGCCCGCCTGACCGGTATCGCGACGCGGCCGGCGTCTCGCGCGTTACCGGTAGACGAGAGCGGTGGCGAAGGCGGCGATGCCCTCGCCGCGGCCCGTGAGGCCCAGGCCGTCGCTCGTGGTGGCCGAGACGCCGACCTCCGCGCCGCCCAGGGCCTCGCTCAGCGCCTTTTCCGCCTCGTGGCGGCGGGGCGCCACCCTCGGGCGGTTGCCGATGATCTGGACGGCCACGTTGCCGATGGAGTAGCCGGACTCTTCCAGGCGGTGGTGGACCTCCTGGAGAAGGGCGATGCCCGGGGCGCCCGACCAGCGTTTGTCGGTCGTGCCGAAAACGGCACCGAGGTCGCCCAGGCCGGCGGCCGTCAGCAGCGCGTCGCAGATCGCGTGGGCCGCCGCGTCTCCGTCGGAGTGACCTTCGAGGCCGTCACCCTCACCGGGCCAGTCGAGGCCGGCGAGCCGGAGCGGACGACCAGACGCGAACGGGTGGACGTCGACACCGACGCCCACCCGTGGAAGCGCTACCAAATCTTCAGCCCGCGAGGACTTCGTCGAGCAGGGCCTCGGCCTTGTCCTCGTTGGTCTTCTCGGCCAGCGCCAGCTCGCTGACCAGTATCTGCCGCGCCTTGGCCAGCATGCGCTTCTCACCGGCCGACAGGCCGCGTTCCTTGTCGCGCCGCCAAAGATCACGGACAACCTCGGCGACCTTGTTGACGTCGCCGGACGCGAGCTTCTCAAGGTTCGCCTTGTAGCGTCGCGACCAGTTGGTGGGCTCTTCGGTGTAAGGTGCCCGCAGCACCTCGAACACCCTCTCCAGCCCCTCCTGGCCTACCACGTCACGGACGCCGACCAGCTCGGCGTTCTCCGCAGGGACACGAACTGTGAGATCGCCCTTGTCGACCTTCAACACCAGGTAGGTCTTGTCCTGACCCTTGATGGCACGAGTCTCGATGGCTTCGATCCGAGCAGCCCCATGATGGGGGTAGACGACAGTGTCGCCGACCTTGAAAGTCATGTGACAAGTACCCCTTCCGCTATGGATAGGGTAGCACGCTGCACGGACCCTCTGAACCGCCGTTCTCGACATATGCGCAGGTCAGCACGGTAATTAGGGTATTGACAAAGGTTGAATCGCGTGCAATAGGCATACCTGCGGATCGGATTGGCCCGCACCGCGCACACAGCGGCGGAAGCGGCTCATACTGGAGGTGGACGAATCCGCAGCGGGTCGCCCGCCCCTGCCTCGCGGGGGTCCGGGGGTCCGCGCGCGGCCACAGCGGTCCGAGAAGGTAGGTGTGGCGTGGGGCTTCACGGCGACCATGACGACTACGGGCTGCCCAAGGTCGACGTCGTCGTACCGGACGACGCTCGGGAGCTCGATCGTGACGTCATCGCGTACCGGCGCGAGCTGCGGCAGCAGCGCCGCCGCGAGCGCTGGCAGCGCGCCGGTCGACCCTTCACACGCTACGGCATCGCCGCCCCCTTCATCGCGAGCGCGGTGCTCATCGCCCTCATCAGCGGCGTGTTGATGACCGTCATATCCCCCCGTCCCACCCCGCGGACGATCCAGGTGCCACCGACGGGGCCGCAGCGGCTGCGCCCCGGTGACGTCGGCGGCGGTCTGCCCGCCGGCAATGTGATCTACCGTCACAAACCCATCCCGGTGACCGAGCTCATCAACGTTGCCGGAGTCGTCCTGGTCGTACCCCGTGAGTGCGGATGCGACGCCGTCGTGCAGGGCATCATCCGGCAAGCCGGAAACCAGCGGCTCCAGGTGTGGCTCATCGCGGACGACCGCGGCGACAAGAGCGACGACGACGTGGCGCGCCTCGCCGAGGGCGCCGCGCCCGGTGCCGCCCTCGTCGCCGACGATCCCGACCGGGTGCTCTCCTCGACGTACCGGGCCGGCGGGCTGACCGCGGTCCTGGTCCGCACCGACCGCATCGTCCGTAAGATCCTCAGAGGCCTCCAGACGGGCCGCGACATCACCGTCGACCTCCGCCCCCTCCAGACCCCGAGCTGACCTCGGGCCGCCTCTGAACGGCTCCCCGCCCGGACCCGGCTCCCGGCATCGGGCGGGCCCGGGGGGCACCGCATCGGCCCCCCGCGTTCCTCGCTCACGGCTACCGCTACGCTTCCGTGTGGCGTTTCGCGCGCCTGTTGAAACATCCCGGAATAACCCGCAAGGAGAGTAGGCCGCCGTGAGCCGCAACAGCCGCCGGGCGCTCGCCACCGCCGTCGCCGGCGTCTTCGCCATCGCCCCGCTGGTGACCGCTTGCGCTGCCGGAAAGCATCCGCAGAGCGCGTTTCCCACCCGCCTGGCCGAGGGCGTCAACGCCTCCGTGCACGCGGTGGACGTCCGCAACGCCTTCGTGCTCGGGCCCGCGCCGGGCCAGAAGCTGGCCGCCCGCGGCGACGCGGCGCTCTACGCGTGGTTCGTCGACAACGCGGCGTCGCCCGACCGTCTCGTCGCGGCCGAGGCCCCGGGCGCGGCCCAGTCGGTGCAGATCGCCGCCGGAGCCCTCACCCTGCCGCCGGGCCAGCTCGTG
>NZ_JBHLZP010000620.1:0-4372 GCF_042429965.1 Actinoallomurus acaciae | reverse complement strand
GAGCTCGGCCGCCTCGTCGATGCGGTACGGGGCCTGCCGGCGGGGCGGCTCCCTGCGGGCGAGCGCCGCCTCGACCGCCGGCGCCAGGCGCTCCGCCCTGGCCCGCTCGCGTTCCTCCCGGCCTTCGGCGAACCGCGGAATGACCTGCTCGCCGACCAGTTCGAGACTCTCGCAGACGTGCTCGTGCCGGTTCGGGCCGGCCTGGAGCACGAAGATGACCTGGTCGACCCCGACGGCCTCGTACCGGCGTACGAGCTCGGCCACCTGCGCGGGCGTCCCGACCGCCCCGCGGAGCGACCCGATGCCGCCCTCGGTGATCCGCACCGCGAGCGGCGCGTCATCGGCGTCCACGATCCGGCGTGAGTACCCCTGCGCCTCGCGGTGGCGGACGAAGTCGTCCCAGACGCTCGTACGGCCCGGCTCGTGCGGGGAGGTGCCGTAGTAGTGGGCGAGCGCGAACCCGAAGAAGTGCCCCCCGTCGATGCCGCGCTCGATCGCCGTCGCCTCGTCCTCGTGGCACATCATGGGCAGCACGACCGCGACGTTCGGATTCACCGCGAACCCGGCCGGAACGCATTCTTCGGAGTTCAGCAGCCGGTAGTACTCATCGACCCAGACGGCGGCGTCCTCGGGCTCGGCGAAGGAGAAGGAGAGCGCCCCGATCCCGTTGCGGGCGGCGAAGTGGATGGTCTCACGCCGCGAGCAGGCGACCCAGAGCGGCGGGTGCGGCTTCTGCACCGGTTTGGGGATGACGTTGCGCGGCGGCATCCGCAGGTAGGGAGAGTCCCAGCCGGCGAAGGGCTCCTCGACGAACATCCGCGTGATCGCGTCCATGGCGTCCTGCCACATGGCGCGCTTCTCGTCCCTCGGCACCCCGAACCCCCCGAGCTCGGCCATGGAACTGGCCTCGCCGGTACCGAAGTCGACCCTGCCCCCGGAGATGAGATCGAGCGCGGCGATCCGCTCGGCGACACGCGCGGGATGGTTGACGGGCGGGGGAACCTGCACGATGCCGTGCCCGAGCCGGATACGCCGCGTCCGCTGCGACGCGGCGGCAAGGAACACCTCGGGCGCGCTGGAGTGGGAGTACTCCTCGAGGAAGTGATGCTCGACCGCCCAGACGTGGTCGAACCCGACCCGGTCCGCGATCTCGACCTGCTCGAGCGCGTCCTGGTAGAGCCGCTCCTCCGCCCGCTCGTCCCACGGCCTCGGCAGCTGATGCTCATAGAAGATCCCGAACCGCAACTCAAGCACCTCCGGCGCCACGACCAGACGAAACATCCTCTGACCTGGCCGTACCCGGTCGGCGCCACCCGGATCAGCCGTCCCGGGCGCCAACGGCGACGACTCACCGCCCCGACCACTGGCCGGAGTGCTACCGGCGTTAGTACGCGCGCAGGTCGCGGCGGTCTTCCCGGATCGCTCCCCAGATGTTGTGCCAGTCGGCGAACCTGGATCCCCTACACAACTCGCGTCGCCGTCGGCGGGCGGCTCGAAGACATAAAGGCTACGAATCGCTATTCCTGAATTCGACACCATTTTCTTCGAGTCCGGCCCGCCCGGAACATGGAAGCGGAAGGCCGGTGCCGTGCCTTCGCCGGTTCAGGCGGGGTTGTCGAAGAACGGGGAGACAGGTTCCCGGTCGCGACGTGGCCCAGGCGAGACGGGCGCCTCTCGGCGCGGCCGGGGCGGGACGGGCACCTCTCCGGTCGCCGTAGCGCTCGGGGCACCGCCGCGTGCGCGAGCCAGTTCGCGCTCCAGTTGCTGGTTCTTCCTCACCAGCGCCGCCATCGTCTCCTGGCGGTCCTCCCGCAGGTCTTGCAGCTCGCGGCGGACTCGCATCCTGCGCAGCAGGGAGAGCCAGGACATCGCCAAGCCGCCGCCGGCGAAGAAGGCGACGATGATCCCGACGATGAACACCTGCGACTCCGTGTGCACTCCGGGCACCTGGTGGCCGAAGAAGGCGAGTGAGGCAGATGATGAGTTCTGGGCGATGACCTCGATGCCCGCCACCACGGCGGCGACGGCCACTATGACTCCCACGAAGACCATGCGGTCCTCTCCTCTCCTCGATCGGGCGCGTGCCAGCGCGAGCCGCGGGGCTCCGGCGGCGCCCTGACACCTTCCACGCAAGTGAGCATTTCGGTCAAGGCCGGAAATCATAGGCGACGGCAAACGATAGAGCACCTTCGACGCTACGCATTCGCCCGGTAGCCGAGTGCGGTTTTCGCGGTAGCAGGATCCTCACCTAGAGCAACTTGTCGTCATGCAATTAACGACACCTTTAAACCGCCCGTTTACCGGTGTTCACAAATTAGTCGGAGCGTTTTCCGGGGGTTCCGGTTCCCAGGTCACCGTGAGGTGGTCGCGACGGCCGATGAGCTCCAGGCGGGTGGCGATGCCGTCCTGTACGCGTCGAAGGTGCCGTGCGTCGGCCGCCTCGGCATGGATGATCAGTTCGGTCTCGGTGGCGTGCAGTGTGCAGCGGCCCCACCCGAAGTCGATCAACGCGTCGGCACCGGACCACTCGGCGGCCATGACCTTCGCGGGTCCTCCGTCGCCGCGACGGTCCACGCCGTGGCGGCCCGGGCGCCGGAAGGCCCGCCCGCTCATATGGCCCGCGTGTTCGCCGAGTTGTGCCAGGTAGCGGCCGGCTCGGCCGGTGGGGACGCGGGCATCCGCGCTCACCATGGCCCTCACCTCCCGTCCGCGGGCGAGCCGGATACGCGGGTGAGCGCGACCAGCCAGGCGGCAACGCCGCCGGGGTACAGCGGGGAGGTGGACGCGCAGACGGCGGGCCGGAGGGAGTCGATGCGCCATCCGCCGGTGAAGCTCTCCCGGATCCGATCGCGGCCGAGTCCGTGCGGCGCTCCCCCGTCAACGGGCCCTCGATGGCACAGCAGGAAGGCTCGGCCCGCGGGCGGCAGTACGGTCCGCAGGCCGGCCAGGTAGGCGGCACGGTCGGCCTCGGTGAGGGCGTGGAACACCAGTGAGTCCAGCACGGTGTCGAACGTCTCGCCGAGTTCGGACAGGCATCGCAGGTCGTGGCGCAGGAACCGGGCCGTGAGCGACCTGCGCCGCGCCTTGTCCCTCGCGGTCTCCAGCGCGCCCGCGGCCAGGTCGATGCCGGTGGCGTCCAGGCCGAGGGCGGCGGCCATCAGCGTGTGCTCGCCGGTGCCGCACCCGACGTCCAGCACCCGGCCGCCGATGGCTCCTCCCTCGGCGAGCGCGGCGAAGGCGGGCTGGGGGCGGCCGATGTCCCACGGCGGCGGAGTGGCGTAGAGGTCGTCCAGATCACGCGGTACGAGATGTGCCGACATGTGCGTCTCCCTTCAGTCGACGACGAACACCGTCCAGAATTATCGATACATAGTGTCTACGTCAATAGACAAGATGTCGACACGTCGAGCGCTGTGTACGATCGGAGGGTGCCGAAGCTGTGGGAGGACTCGATCGAGGCGCACCGCCGCGCGGTACGCGACGCCGCGGTGGAGGCCGCCGCCGCGCTGGTGGCCCAGCAGGGCCTGGCGTCGATCACGATGTCGCAGATCGCCAAGCGAGCCGGCATCGGCCGGGCGACGCTGTACAAATACTTCCCCGACATCGAGTCGGTCCTGACCGCCTGGCACGAAGACCACATCGCCGAGCACCTGCGCCGGCTCACCGACGTCGCCGACCACACCGATCCGGCCGGACGGCTGCGAGCGGTCCTGCGCGACTTCGCCTCCATCACCCACCAGCGGCACGACGGCGACCTGTCGGCGCTGTTGCACCGCGGCGAGCACGTCACCCGGGCCCACCAGCGCCTGCACGCGTTCATCCAGGATCTGGTGGCCGACGCCGCGGCGGGCGGCACCGTCCGCGACGACGTTCCCGCCGGTGAACTGGCAACCTACTGCCTGCACGCCCTCACCGCGGCCGGCGCCATGACCTCGGCGGACGCCGTCGGCCGACTCGTCGAGGTCACCCTCACCGGACTGCGGCCCGCACCCACCGGACCCGAGTGAGCACGAGCACCCGACCGGTGCTCACTCGGCCGCCAGCACCCGTGCCACCGGACGTCGACAGACCATGCGGATCGGCAGCGCCGTGAGCGCGGCCACGACGAGGAGCGTGCCGGGCACGACCAGCGGCAGCCGGGCGTACGGGATGAGGATCGAACCGGCCGCGCCGGCCGCCGTACGCGCGGCGTAGTAGATGGCCAGGCCGAGCGGGATGCCGAGCAGCGACGCCCCGAGGGCGGGGAGCAGTTGCGCGGCCGACAGGCCGGCGGTGACCTGCCGCGGCGTCGCGCCCAGGGCGCGCGCCAGGCCCGTGAAACGCTGCGTGTCCAGCGACGTCGCCCAGGCGATGAGCACCGCGTTCACCGCGG
>NZ_JBHLZP010000619.1:4389-5356 GCF_042429965.1 Actinoallomurus acaciae | reverse complement strand
CGCGCCGGACTGGACGCCGCGCTCGTACGGCGCGCGGCCGTCGCGCTGGAGCTGGCCGCCTCCCGCCAGCTCGATCCGGCCACGAGCCTGCTGCTCGCCGCCGCCGCGCACGAGGCCCGCATCGCCGACGCCGACAACCGGGAGTTCGCCGAGAGCGACCTGTCCCGGGCGCTGCGCGCCGTCGTCGGCCAACCGGACTTCCGCCCCACTCTCACCGCCCGCGAAGACGGCGCGGACCTGCTCGACGACCTCGACGCCGCGGTGCGCAAGGTCACCTACGCGCGCAGCTTCTACAACAACGCCGTGACCGCCACGCGGTCGGCGCGCCGCAAGCTGCTGCCCCGCGTCCTCCCGCTGCACGGCCGGGCGCCGCTGCCGGACTTCTTCGAGATCGACGACGCTCCTCCGGAGAGCTGAGTCCGTCACGCACGGGACCCCTGTGACCTGCGGGACCGATGGTCATACCGGGCCTGCCAAGAATGGCCCGGGCGGCCCGTTCATCGGCTAGCCTCGCGCACTCAGGACGTCTGATTTGTCCGAGGAGGTCCAGGTAGTGCGTTGTTTTCGTGCGACGTCGGCTCTGGCCGCCGTGCTCGTCACCGCGGCCCTCGCGGGCTGCTCGAAGGGGCCGGTCGCGGCCGTCGCGTCGCCTCCGTCACCGGCCTCGAGCGACCCGTCGCCCTCGTCCACGCCGTCGCCCGCCCGCACCCACCCGTTCACCGGCGCGCCCGCCGGCGCGGACGGCCCGGTCCTCGCCGTCAAGATCGACAACACCAGGTCCGCCAAGCCGCAGCTCGGCCTGCGGTCGGCCGACATCGTCTACGTCGAGCAGGTCGAGGGCGGCCTCAGCCGGATCATGGCGATCTTCTCCTCCAAGCTGCCGTCCAGCGTCGGCCCCGTCCGCAGCGCCCGCATCTCCGACCTGCACCTGCTGCCGCAGTTCGGCCGTCCCGCGTTCGCCTACTCC
>NZ_JBHLZP010000619.1:0-4375 GCF_042429965.1 Actinoallomurus acaciae | reverse complement strand
GGGCAAGATGAAGCCCTACGTCGCCAAGGCGCCTCTCCTCGACGTCTCCCAGGACCGCTCGAACACCGGCTACGCCCGCACCGGGCCGCACGCGGCCCCGTACAACCTCTACGGCACCCCGCGGCAACTCCTCGCCCGCGCGCCGGGCGCCGCCAAGGCGGGCGACATCGGCTTCCGGTTCGGCCCGGCCCCGAGCGGCGGCAAGGCGGCCACGAGCTACACCGCCCGCTACCCGGCCGCGACGCTGAAGTTCACCTGGTCGCCGGGCGAGAAGCGGTGGCTGGTCACCCAGGACGGCCGCGCGGACCGCGCCGGAGAGGGCGGCCGGCTCGGCGGCGCGACCATCGTGATCCAGCGGGCCCACACGACCCGCTCGCAGTTCCACGACTTCCTCGGCAACTACACGCCGCTCGTGCGGACCGTGGGCACCGGCGACGCGACCGTGCTGCGCGACGGCAAGGCCTACGACGCGCGCTGGTCGCGGCCGTCGGAGAAGGACGGGACGACCTTCACCACCGCCTCCGGCGCGCCCATGACGTTCGCCACCGGCCAGGTCTGGGTGGTGCTCGTCAACGACGGGAGGCCGACGACGCCCTGAGCCGTACATCATGTCGGATGACGGCGTGATTCCTGACGACATGGCAGGGCGGTCTCGCTGGTCGGCTGCCTCTACCATGGATACGACAGCTTGATCGACTCATTCGAAGAGGTAGCCGTGTCCACCGCCACGCCCGACGCCGCCCCCGAACAGACCAACGCCGTTCCCGAGACCGGCACCGCCCGCGTCAAGCGGGGCATGGCGGAGATGCTCAAGGGTGGCGTGATCATGGATGTCGTCACGCCCGAGCAGGCGAAGATCGCCGAGGACGCCGGCGCCGTCGCCGTGATGGCCCTTGAGCGCGTGCCCGCCGACATCCGCGCCGAGGGCGGCGTCTCGCGGATGAGCGACCCCGACATGATCGAGGGCATCATCGGCGCCGTCTCGATCCCGGTCATGGCCAAGGCCCGCATCGGCCACTTCGTCGAGGCGCAGGTCCTGCAGGCCCTCGGCGTCGACTACATCGACGAGTCCGAGGTGCTGACCCCGGCCGACTACGACAACCACATCGACAAGTGGGCCTTCACCGTGCCCTTCGTGTGCGGCGCCACCAACCTCGGCGAGGCGCTCCGCCGCATCACCGAGGGGGCGGCGATGATCCGCTCCAAGGGCGAGGCGGGCACCGGCGACGTCTCCAACGCCACCACCCACATGCGTCAGCTCCGCCAGCAGATCCGGCGGCTCGGCTCGCTGCCCGAGGACGAGCTGTTCGTCGCGGCCAAGGAGCTCCAGGCCCCGTACGAGCTGGTCAAGGAGGTCGCGCGGGGCGGAAAGCTGCCGGTGGTGCTGTTCACCGCGGGCGGCATCGCCACGCCCGCCGACGCCGCCATGATGATGCAGCTCGGCGCCGAGGGCGTGTTCGTCGGCTCGGGCATCTTCAAGTCCGGCGACCCGGCCAAGCGCGCCGAGGCGATCGTGAAGGCCACCACCTTCTACGACGACCCCGACGTGATCGCGAAGGTCTCGCGCGGGCTCGGCGAGGCGATGGTCGGCATCAACGTCTCCACTCTGGCCGACGGCGACCGGCTCGCCGCCCGGGGCTGGTAGCCGTCGCATACCGTTCGGAACGCCCGCCGCCGAGGGTAAATGAAGTGTGTTCTCCCCTCCACAGGGCGGGAAAGGCGGGTTACCCTGGGCCGCGACTGAACGATGGTGCCGCCGGCAGGGTCCGCCGAGCGCGGGAGGGGACGACGCCCATGGGTTGGTCGGTCGCGTTGGCGTGTTCGCGTGTGGACGGAGCCTCCCAGGCCTTCGGGCCGGGGCTCGTCCCCGACCCCGATCGCGCCGTGGCGCTGGCCCGGCGGCTCTACCCGGAGCACTCGGTCACCGAGACCGGTGACACCGTGCTGGACTTCGCGCTCTGGCCCTATGAGGACGAGCTGTTCGTCGGCGCGTACGGCGACGCCGTGGTCGTGTGCGATCGCCGGCTGTTCTGCGTCGACGACCGGGCGCGCCGTCTCGCCGACGAGATCGCCCGCGCGGTCCCGGGCGGCTCGTGCGGCGTGCTGGTCCTGCACAGCGTCGTGTCCGGCTGCTGGTTCCGGTGGTACTCCGGTGACCGGGCACGCCGCGACGTCTACGTCACCGCCGAAGACGGCGTCGTGGTCGACCTCGGCGAGCGGCTGCCGGCCGAGGCCCCGTTCTGGAAGGCCATCGACGACGGCGCGTCCGACGTCCCGCTGCCGTTCGACTATGAGGAGTACGGCATGGCGCTCGCGCGCGAGCACCTGTTCGGGCGCGACATCGCCGAGCGCGGCGCCGACGGTTTCCTCCCGCTCGAGCTCCCGTTGCGCCGGTTCAAGCTCGCCTGACACGGGGCCGCGGGGAAGCCGGAGCGCGTCGCGGGCGTTGTCACTGGCACTAAGCTCGTTGGTACAACTCGATGTGAAGGGCTGGTTCGTGGCTGCTGTCCCGACGGTCGGAGTGCTCGCACTGCAGGGCGATGTCCGCGAGCACCGCCGTGTCCTGGAGTCCTGCGGCGCCGCCACCGCGGTCGTCCGCCGTCCGGAGGAGCTGGAGCGCGTCCAGGCGCTCGTGATCCCCGGCGGGGAGTCCACGACGATGTGGCGGCTCGCTCGCACGTTCGACCTGCTCGAGCCCTTGCGCAAGCGTGTCGAGCAGGGCATGCCCGCCTACGGCTCCTGCGCCGGGATGATCATGCTGGCCGACCGCATCCTCGACGGCGCGGCCGGGCAGGAGACCATCGGCGGCATCGACATGGTCGTCCGCCGCAACGCGTTCGGCCGCCAGGTCGACTCCTTCGAGAGCGACGTCGAGATGGGCGGCCTCGACCGGCCCTTTCACGCGGTCTTCATCCGCGCGCCGTGGGTCGAGTCGGTCGGTGAGGGCGCCGAGGCGCTCGGTCGTGCCGCGACCGGCGAGTCCGCCGGTAGGATCGTCGCCGTCCGGCAGGGGCATCTCCTGGCGACCTCGTTCCATCCCGAGCTGACCGGCGATCCCCGGATCCACGCCTACTTCCTCGCGATGGTGAAGGAAGCCTCGTGACCTCCGGCCTCCCTCGGGGGTGGGGAGCCGCGTCCGGGAGGATGCCGCCGCGCACCGCGTCCAGGCAGTGTTCTGTGACTTTCTGAGATTGGAGGAAGGGGCTCACCTCTTCGGCGGCTCGCCGGGGTGGCCCCGCGAAACGCATGAGTGGCCACTCCAAATGGGCGACGACGAAGCACAAGAAGGCGGTGGTCGACGCCAAACGGGGCAAGCTGTTCGCCAAGCTCATCAAGAACATCGAGGTGGCGGCCCGCACCGGTGGCGGCGACCCGGACGGCAACCCCACGCTGTACGACGCCATCCAGAAGGCGCGCAAGAACTCCGTGCCCCTCGACAACATCGAGCGGGCGCGTAAGCGCGGCGCCGGCGAGGAGGCCGGCGGCGCCGAGTGGCAGACGATCATGTACGAGGGCTACGCGCCCGGCGGCGTCGCGGTGCTCATCGAGTGCCTGACCGACAACCGCAACCGCGCCGCCTCCGACGTCCGCACCGCGCTGACCCGCAACGGCGGCTCGCTCGCCGATCCCAACTCGGTGTCGTACCTGTTCACCCGCAAGGGCGTCATCCTGGTGCCCAAGGACGGCACCACCGAGGACGACGTGATGATGGCGGTCCTGGACGCCGGCGCCGAGGAGGTCAACGACCTCGGTGAGTCGTTCGAGGTGATCAGCGAGGCCGGCGACCTGGTGACGGTGCGCAAGGCCCTGCAGGAGGCCGGCCTCGACTACGAGTCCGCCGAGGCCAACTTCCTGCCCAGCGTGAGCGTGCCCGTCGACGAGGACAACGCCAAGAAGGTCTTCCGCCTCATCGAGGCGCTCGAGGACAGCGACGACGTGCAGAACGTCTTCGCCAACTTCGACGTCTCCGACGAGATCATGGAGAAGATCGAGGCCTGACGGCCGTCCGCGGACGCCCCCTGCCGCCCGGCAGGGGGCGTTCCGGTGATGCCTCCGGGCCCCGCCCGCGGAAAACCCCTTGATGCCGCGCCCGCGCCATGCCGTAGCGTCGTGGCACGTGGAGACGCGCACACTCGAACCCGCCGACCTCGACGCCGTCTATGACCTGTGGAACCGTGCCTTCGGGCCGTCCGGCCGCCGGGACGACGCGTGGGCGCTGCGGGCCATGGGGGAGGGCCGCTTCCTCGGGGTCGGCGACGGCGGCCGGCTCGTCGCCGTCGGGCACTACCACCCGTTCGAGCAGTGGTGGCACGGCCGCGCGGTGCCGATGGGCGGCGTCGGCGGGGTCTGCGTCGCGCCGGAGGACCGCGGTCGC
>NZ_JBHLZP010000618.1:0-4386 GCF_042429965.1 Actinoallomurus acaciae | reverse complement strand
CGCGGCGTCGGCGGCGGTCGCCTCGGCACCGGCCAGGTCCAGGTCGGCCGCGACAACGTGGGCGCCGGTGCCGGCCAGGCCCAGCGCGATCGCCCGGCCGATGCCGGAACCCGCCCCGGTGACCAGTGCGATCCTGTTCGTCATGAGGCCTCCTCGTCGATCGATGGACCGGCCGCCCGGCGTACGCGCGGCCGGTGCGCGGTGCGGGCCTCGTCCCGTACGCATGAACCGGCCTTCCCTCCTCCCGGCGGATCAGACTCCGCCGGGGGCGGCCGGTACGGAAGAGAGGCGTCCGACACGCGCCGCCGTGATCCCGTTATCCGGAAGGCGGGATGGACCGGGGCACTAACCTTCATACGGCAAGGAGCAAGGAGGTGACGGTTGTCCCAGCGCCGCGACTTCGCCGGCTTCCACACTCGGACACCGAACGAGGCACGGGTGGTCGACTACCTGCTGGGCGGCAAGGACAACTTCGCCGCCGACCGGGAGGCCGCCGAGCAGGCCGTCGCGGTCGCGCCGGAGCTGCCGATGATGGCGCTCGAGAGCCGCAGGTTCCTCGGGCGGGTGGTGCGCTTCCTCGCCGGCGAAGGGGTGCGGCAGTTCGTCGACATCGGCTGTGGCCTGCCCACCCAGAACAACGCGCACGAGGTCGCCCAGGCCGCCGAGCCGCAGGCGCGGGTGGTCTACGTCGACTTCGACCCGGTGGTGGTCACGCACGCGCGGGCCATCCTGGCCGACGACGTACGGACCAGCGTGGTCCAGGCCGACATGCGCGATCCCGGCCTGATCCTCGGCCATCCCGACCTGGTGCGGCTCATCGACCTGAGGGAGCCCGTCGCGATCCTGCTGGTCTCGGCGCTCCAGGCCATTCCGGAGGACGAGGTGGCGCTGGACATCGTCACCCGCCTGCGCGAGGCGATCTGCCCGGGCAGCTGGATGGTGATCTCGCATCCGGTCTCCGACAGCCGGCCCGACGTGACCGAGCAGCTCGCCACGATGTTCCAGAACGAGGAGATCGTCAAGGGCACGCGGCGCCGCGCCAACGTGCGGGCACAGGCCGAGATCGAGCCGTACTTCGACGGCCTGGACCTGGCCCCTCCGGGCATCGTCCGGATATCGGCCTGGCGCCCGGACGGGGGCACACCCGCCGTCGACCCGGAGACCGTGTGGACGGTCGCCGGGGTCGGCCGCAAACCCTAGGCCGCAAACCCTAGGCCGCAAACCCTAGGCCGCAAACCCTAGGCCGCGGATCCTGGGTCGCAGATCCTGGAAGATCCCTCCCTCCGAGGTGTGGCCGTACGGTCGCTCAGTCGAGTCCGAGCGGCAGGGACCGCAGGGACCTGAACTCCAGGTTGGGGTTCCACTCGGGTTCACCGGCCAGGCGGATCTTCGGGAAGCGCGCGAACAGCGCGGTGAAGAACCACCTGAGCTGAAGGCTGGCGATCTGCCGGCCCAGGCACGAGTGCGGCCAGGCGCCGAACGAGAGGTTCTTGTCGCTGTTCGCGCGGCCGAGGTCGAAGACGTTCGGCTCCGCGAAGACGCGGTGGTCCCGGTTCGCCGCGCCGAGGAAGATCGCGACGCACCGCCCCTTCTCGACCGGCACGCCGCCGATCTCGAGGTCCTCCTTCGCGACGCGCCACGTGAACTGGTTGGAGGCGTTGTAGCGCACCACCTCGTCGACGACGTTGTCGGCGCACGCCCGCTCGGTCAGGAAGCGCTCGATCTGGTCCGGGTTGCGGGCGAACGAGAGCATGCCGCTGCTGGCCGAGCCCGGGGTCGTGGGGGCGTACAGCGCGATGAGCAGCAGGACGAGCTGGTGAATCGCCTGCTCGAGAGTGGAGTCGGTGTCATCGTCCCCGGCGGAGGCGAGACGCGCGATGGCCGTGTCCGGCAGGACCCTGCCCCGGCGGCCCTGGAGCAGCTCCAGCACGTAGGTGTGCAGATCCGTGAGGTGCTCGAGCAGCCGGTCGAACTCCACCGGCTGGTCCTGCGGGCCGGACCAGTAGGTCATGAGCGCGTTCACCCGGGGGATGACGAAGTCCAGGTCCTCCTCGGGCACGCCGAACACCTGCACCGAGGTGCGCACGGGCAGCCTGAGGGCCAGCTCGGAAACGGCGTCGATCTCCGTGGCCTGCCGCGGAACGGAGGCGACCAGATCGGCCGCGACGTGCCGGATGACCTCGCGGTAGTGGTCGTGCGCCGCGCGGGTGAAGGCCGGCTGCGTCGATCTCCTCAGTGAGTCGTGCAACGGCGGATCGGTGTACATCATCACGTTCTTGGTGAACCGGTGATAGATGCTGTCGGGCGGCACGGTGCGGCCCTCGAACTTCACGCGCAGGACCTCGTCCATGCGCTCCGCCGAGAGCCGGGGGTCCTTCAGCGCGTCGGCGCAGTCCGCGTACCTCAGGACCGCCCAGGCCTGCAGGCCGTCGCTCCAGTGGACCGGCTCGCGTTCCGCCAGCTCGGCGTAGACGGGATAGGGGTCGGGGATGATGCCGGGATCGGCTAACCGCGATGATTCGTTCACGAGCGCACTCCTCGCAGGTCCAGCGCGGTGAGCGTCGTCGGCGTTGAGGATCACGCCGTGACCGTGGCTCCCGGCGCTGGGGTTGGGATGTGTTCGGGGTGTTGTCACCCTACGACTTTTCGGCATCAAGGGCGCTATCCGGAAGGATTGACGAAAAAATTCAACATACATAGAATTCAATGCCTGTTGAATCGGTGACCGGCGAATCCTGGAGGTCCCCCCGTGTGGGCCATGGTGACCAAGGAGTTCCGCCAGCTGCGGCGTGACCGGCGCACGCTGGCGATGATGATCGTTCTTCCCGTGCTGCTGCTGGTCGTCTTCGGCTATGCCGCCAGCTTCAACGTCGACGCGATTCCCACGGTCGTGGTCGGCCCCGGCGCGTCGCAGGCCGCCGCCTCCCTCCGCTCGCCGTTCGAGGTGACGCGGGTGGACGCCGGCGGGGACGAGGCTGCGGCGCGGTCGGACATCGCGCACGGCCGGGCCGTGGTCGCGCTGGTGACCCGGCCCGATGGCCTGTCGGTCCTGATGGACGGCACTCAGCTGTTCTCGGCCCAGGCCGCGCAGAGCGCCCTCGCGCGTACCGGGAGACTCGGTGCGTCCGCGCACGTCACGGTCCTGTACAACCCGCGCCTCAAGACCTCATGGATCATGGTGCCGGGCCTGGCCGGTCTCATCCTGGCGTTCGTCGGCACGGTGATCACCAGCCTGGGCGTCGTGCGCGAGCGTCAGGCGGGCACGCTGGAGCAGCTCGCCGTCATGCCCCTGCGCCCGTGGGACGTCATCGGCGGGAAGATCATCCCGTACTTCCTCGTGGCGGCGGTGGACCTCACCGCGATCGTGGTCGTCGGGAGACTGCTGTTCGGCGTGCCCTTCGCCGGCAACGTCGGCGTCTTCGCGCTCGGCGCGATGCTGTTCCTCCTCGTCACCCTCGGCATGGGCGTCCTCATCTCGACCGTCTCGCAGAACCAGGGGCAGGCCATCCAGCTCGCGCTGATGACCCTGCTGCCCCAGATCCTGCTGTCCGGCCTGATCTTCCCGCTGTCCTCCATGGCGGCCGGCGTCCGGTGGATCTCCTATGTCCTGCCGCTCACCTACTTCGTCCGGCTCAGCCGTGCCGTCATGCTGAAGGGCACCTCGATCACCGGACTGTGGCAGCCGCTCGTGCTGCTGGCCCTGCTGGGCGTCGCGGTCCTGGGCCTCGCCGTGCTCCGCTTCCGGCGCGACCTGGCTCCGGGCGGCGGCGACGGCGACACCGAGCCGGCCGTACGCGAGTCGGTGACCGCATGAGGTGGGGGCTGGACGGGGTGACCGTCCGGTTCGGCTCGCGTGTCGCGCTCGCCGGCGTGACCGTGCCGGCGGAGCCGTCGGGCGTGACGGTCGTGGTCGGCGGCGACGGCGCGGGCAAGACGACCTGCCTGCGGACGCTCGTCGGGCTGGTACGGCCCGACGAGGGGCGCGTGAGCCGCCCGGCCAAGACGAGGATCGGATACGTCCCGGCCACCGGCGGGCTCTACACCGACCTGACCGTCGAGGAGAACCTCGCCTTCGCGGTGTCGTCGTACGGGGTCCGCGGCGCCGACGTCGGCGCGATGCTCGACCGGATCGGCCTGGCGGCGGCCCGCAACCGGCTCGCCGACCGGCTGTCCGGCGGGATGCAGCGCAAGCTGTCCGTCGGGCTGGCGCTCATCCACGCCCCCGACCTGCTGGTCCTCGACGAGCCCACCACTGGCGTCGACCCGGTGAGCCGCATGGAGCTGTGGCGGCTCGTGTCCGGCGCGGCGGCGGGCGGCACCGCGGTGGTCGTCGCCACGACCTACGTCAACGAGGCCGAACGCGACGCCCGCGCCGTCCTGCTGGAC
>NZ_JBHLZP010000617.1:0-4397 GCF_042429965.1 Actinoallomurus acaciae | reverse complement strand
GCCGGTGCGGCCGGCACGGCCCGCGCGGCCCGCCCGGCCGTCGAGCGTCGCCCGCCCGCTCGTCGGCCGGGCCGACGAACTGGCCCGTTACGACGAGCTCCTGGGCGACGCGGCCGGCGGCGAGACCCGCTGGGTGCTGCTGTCCGGGGAGTCCGGCATCGGGAAGACCCGGCTCGCCGAGGAGTTCGCCTCCCGCGCCGCGGACCTGGCGTTCCGTGTCGTGTGGGTCCGCTGCGGCAGCGACATCGCCTCCGACGAGGAGGAGGCCGCCGGCGACCGGTTCAATCCGCTCGGGCAACTGCTGTCGGCCCTTTACCCGCAGATTCGCGTGGAGGGCGAGCCGGAGGCGATCGCCCGCGACCTGGCCGAGCGGCTGGCCCGCCAGCCCACCATCTGCCTGATCGAGGACCTGCACCGCGCCGGCCGCCGGTTCCGCCGGCTGCTCGGCATGTACGCCACACTGCTGCGCGACGTGCCACTGGTCGTGGTCTGCACGACGCAGGACACCGACGACGTGGGCCTGCGCGAGCTGCTGGCACTCCTCGTACGGCAGAGCCGGGCCACCCTGCTCCCGCTGGGCCCGCTCGTCGTCGAGGACGTCGCCGAGCTGATGAGGCTCCGCTCCACACCGTTCGACGAGCTGATGGGCAGCGAGCCGCGCAAGCGTGAGGCGGCGGCGCTGCACCGGCGCGGCGAGGGCAACCCGTTCCTCATCACCGAGATCCTCGAACTGCCCGGCGACCAGCGCACCGGGCCCGGCGCGCGGCTCCCCGCGTCCGTCATCCGGGTCCTGCGCGCCCGGCTGGACCAGCTCGACGAGCGCGTGCTGAAGATGCTGGAGGCGATCGCGGTGACCGGAGGGGAGCTCGACCCCGAGCTCCTCCTGGGCATCCGGGCCATCACGCGCGAGGAGCTGCTCTCGCTCATCGACGCCGCCGTCATCGCCCGGGTGCTGAACTGGGAGGAGGGCACCGCCGGTCGGCTCGGCCGCTACCTGATGCCCGATCTCGCCCGCGAGCTGGTGTTGCACGATCTCACTCCCGCCCGCCGTCAGATGCTGCACGCCGCGGCCGCGCGTGCGCTGGGCGAGCTGCCGCACCGCCACCCCGCGCAGATCTCCCAGCACCTGATGGCCGCCGGTCCGCTGGTCGCCCGCGACGACCTCGTGGCCGCGGCGCTCCGGGCCGGCGAACGCTGCGCGGAGGACGAACAGCACGGCGACGCCGCGGTCTGGTTCGAGCACGCGGCGGCTTTGGCGGACGACCCGGCCGTACAGGCCGAGGCACGGCGCGCGGCGGAGGCGGCGCGCCGGCGGCTCCACCAGGCCGAGCAGGGGATCGGCCATCCGTGCGATCCCGCCGGCATGCCCGACGACGACTCCGGCTGGACGGCGGGCTCCGAGCCCCGGGTGAGCTGAGCCGGCGGGGCCGTACGGGTCACGCGCCGCTGGGCCACGACCACTCGTCGCCGGTTCCGCACTTGTGGACCTCGAGCTGCTTGGCATGCTCGTGGGAGCGGCCGATCGGCCCGAGGCACAGCCCGTGGCTCGAGTAATTGCGGATGCGGTACAGGTTGCCGCGCGTGTGACTCCGGTACCACAGCTGGTTGTCGCCCTTGGGCCGGCAGTAGTACTCGGTCACCTTGGTGCCCGCCGACACGCCCTTGTAGTAGGGCAGGTCCATGCAGAGGTCGTCCTTGGTGTTGCGGATCAGGAAGAGGGCGGTGCCGCCGGGCCCCTTCATGTCGCGCATCACGCCGAGGGACCAGACCTGGTTGTCGGCGTCGCCGGGGGTGCAGTAATACTGCATGACCTTGTCATTGATCGTCCCCTTCCCGTAGCCGGAGATGTCGGCGCACAGCTTGCTTCCGGCGTTCCTCAGCAGCACGTTGGCGGCGCCCGACCACGCGCCCTTCTTCTTGCCCGCGGCGGCCTTCTTCGCGTCCTCGTTCTTGTCGTCCTTGGCCTTGGCCTTCTTCTTCGCCGAGGCGGACGGCGAGGGCGACGTGGAGGGCGTCGGCGAGGCGGAGGTGAACGCACCCGCCGGCGGCTGCCCGTCACCGGGCAGCACGTTGTCGGCCGCGGCGGTGGTCGGGTGCTTCTTGCCGTGGTGCGAACCTGTTCCGATCAACAGGATCGGGATCGCCAGCACGACCGCGCCCCCGATCGCCACCGCCGCCAGGACCGGCTTCTTCGGCCGGTCCGGCGGCATCCCGTCCCCGTCGCTGTCGGTGTCGGCCTCGGGTTTCGCCACGGCGATGTCGGTCGCCGTGGGGAGGTTCTGAGCACCCTTGGCCTGCGTGGCGGTCTCGGCCGGTGACTCTTTCGCCTCAGTGGTCTTCTCGGCGCTCTCCTCGCCTTCGCCGGCGCCCTCGCCGCTCTCCGGCTCAGCGTCGGCCGGCGCCAGGTCCCCGGCCGCGTCGATGTCCGTCTCCGGCAGCTCGACCGGCCGGCGGACGCCGAGCGACTCCGCCCGTTCGCCAGATCCTGACTTGAAAGCCACGGTCTTCTTCCTTCGTCCTAGAGGTCGGTCGCGGATGCGGCCGGGGGTACGGCGTGGGCGCTCACCGGAGGCCGTCTTCAAGCCGCGCGGGGTGCCGGATCACCGGTTCGTGCCGGTGGCCCAGACGGGGTGACCGTCGTGGTCGACGATCACCATGTTGTAGTCGGACTGGAGGACCAGCCTCGAGTTGTCGTGACCGAACGATCCCGCCGCCCAGACCGCCTTGCGGCCGGCGGCGTAGATGACCAGGTTGCCGTCGGACTGGAACTCGGCGTAGACCCCGCGCTTGTGGGTCTTGGACGACCAGATGATCTTGTTGCTCTTGTCACGCAGCACGAGGTTGCCGCCGGCCTGCATGGTCAGCGCGATGCGGCTCGTTCGCACGGTCCGGCCCGGGTAGATGTCGCGGGGAGCGTGGATGACGAGGGATTTCGGCGCGCTCGGCGACGGCCTCTCATTCGACGCGCGCGCCTTCTTCACGGCGGGCTTGGCGGAGGGCGTGGGCGAGACCGTCTTCTTGGCCTTTTCCTTGTCCTTCTTGTCCTTCTTGCTCGCGGTGGGCGACGGCGTCGGGGTGGGCGAGGTGGAGACGAACGCGCCCGGCTGCTGCTGCCCGGAGCCGGGCAGCACCGTGTCGGCCGCGGCGGCGGTCGGGTGCTTCTTGCCGTGATGTGAACCCGTTCCGATCAACAGGATCGGGACCGCCAGCACGACCGCACCCCCGATCGCCACCGCCGCCAGGACCGGCTTCTTCGGCCGATCCGGCGGCATCTCGTCGCCCGCGCTGACGCTCGCCGGGGCCGCGGCGATGTCCTGCGCCGCGACGGCGTCGTCGTCCTTCTTCTTCTCCTGGGCGGCCGAGTCCGCCGACGCCTTGGCGTCATCCGCGGCGGCCGAGGTGGCCTCGCCCTGCTCCGCCTCCGACTCGGCGGGCGCCGGATCGTCGACCGCGTCCATGTCGGTCTCCGGCAGTTCGACCGAACGGCGGACGCCGAGCGGCTCCGCGCGTTCCCCGGAACCTGGCTCTGAAGACAAGATCATGCTCCTTCGGGATCAGATCGCGGATGGCCGCCTGCGGTTCTCCAGGGGCGATGCGGCATCACGCCGCCCCCGTACCGAGCGGTTCGGCGCAGCGTGCCGGCCAGGCGGCCGGGGACGCACCGCCGGTCGAGGCCGACTGCCGGCGCAGGGCCTCGTCGAGTCGTTCGAGCGTCGCGCGGTCGGCGTCGTCCAGCCCGCCCGGCCGCTCGTCCACGGGTCCCCCGCCGATCACCTCGGTCATCAAGACGATCGGCGCCGGGCCGGCGGACCGTACGTCCAGGACGCGGAAGGCGGCACCGGGCGGGAACACCACCTCGTCGGAGGCCACGCCGGGCGCGGACCCCAGCAGCGGGCGTACCCGGCGGCCGGTCGAGGACCAGATGACGTATCCCCCCGTCGCGGCGGACAGGCCGGCGGCGACCCCGATCGGCAGCGCACTGACCGGCCCCGGTTCGCGTACCACGCTTCCCGGCATGAACCGCTCCAGGCCCCCTTCGGGCAGCCCGCCGCGTACGACCGCACCTCGGTAGGAGGGCAGGCGGCACAGGCCCGAACCCAGGCAGGCCGTGTAGCCGGCGGGCACGCCGTCCCCCTGGCCGAGCTCCCCCTGTCCGCCCGAGAGGTAGATGTGAACCGCGACCAGGTCGGCCCGCGCGGCGTCCACCTGGGCACCGCGCAGCGCGGGCATCCGCGTCATCGCCCGGTTCACCGAGGCGCTGTGCCGCTCCCACACCGGCTGGGCGAGCGTGCGGAACTCGGCCCGCTCCGCCTCGGTGCTGCGACGGACCGGCTTCACCGCAGGCCGGGGACGCGTTCCCCGGCCCGCGTCGGGCGGCCGGACCGGCTGCACCGGGG
>NZ_JBHLZP010000616.1:0-4416 GCF_042429965.1 Actinoallomurus acaciae | reverse complement strand
CCGCGCGGTCGCCCTGGAGTACGGGCCGCGCGGCGTGCGCGCGAACGCCGTCGCGCCCGGCTACATGGACACGCCGATGGCCGCGCCGCTGATGTCGCGCCCGCACCTGCGCACGGCCATCGAGCACGAGCTGCCGCTGCGCCGCGCGGCGCAGCCGGACGAGATCGCCCCGGTGATCGAGTTCCTGCTCTCCGACGCGGGGCGGTACGTCACCGGGGAGGAGGTCACCGTGGACGGCGCGGGGGCGCTCACCGCGTACACGAGCGGCGGCGACGTCGACCGCATGTGGCGCCGCGCCGGACTCAGCTGAGCAGGTCTCGGACCTGGGCGTACGCCTCGTACTGGGCGAGCGGGTCCGGGGCGGCCGGGTGCAGGGCGAACTCGCTGACCCCGGCGTCGCGGTAGGCGGCCAGGCGCTCGGCGACCCGCGCGGCCGGGCCGTACACGGTGTAGCGCTCCACGGTGTCGAACCGCAGCCGGTACTGGCCCCAGAGCATGGCCGCGGCCTCCTCGCGTGCGGTCTCCTCCCGGTCGGCCACGTTGACGAAGACCAGCATCGTCGTGGTCGGCTCCGGGCGGTCCAGCTCCGCCGCGCGGGCGGCCAGCGCCCGGCGCCGCGCGGCGACCGTGTCCGGCCGGTGCCACATGGCCAGCCAGCCGTCACCGTGACGGGCGACGCGCTCCATCGCGGCGTCGCTGCGCCCGCCGACGAACAGGGGCGGCGGTGAGGCGGGAGCGGGCTCCAGCCCCGGGCTGTGCACGGACAGCAGCGGGCCGGAGTGATCGACCGGCTTGCCGGTGAGCAGGCCGGGCAGGACCTCCAGGGCCTCGTCGAGACGGCGCCCGCGCTCGCGGACCGGCACGCCGGCGGCCGCGAACTCCTCGGGGTTCTCTCCCCCGATGCCCACGCCCAGCGTGAGCCGGCCGGGCGCGAGCGCGTCCACCGTGGTGAGCTGCTTGGCCGCCCACACGAGGTCGCGCAACGGCAGCAGCAGCACACCGACGCCGAGCCGGATGCGGGAGGTGACCGCCGCGGCGGCGGAGAGCGCGCACATCGACTCCAGCAACGGCGGGTGGAAGACGAGATGGTCGCCGGCCCAGGCGGTGTCGAAGCCCAGTTCCTCCGCCCGCCGCGCGCCCTCGACCAGCGGCGGTGTCCCCTGCCGGAACGCGTCCAGGGTCGGCAGGTACACGCCCCACCGCAGCCGCTCGCTCTCGGTTCCGGCCGGTGCGTGCATGTCCGCCTTCCTCCCGTTCTGTCCGACCCGCGTGATCGGCGGGAAATGATCGCGGTTTATCGTTTCACCCCGCAAGGAGGTCTCCGCGCACCGGGTGTCCGTCCCGACTCCGCGCGTGCCCGGAGGCGTTCCGGCCACGAAACGGATGACGACCGTCACGACACGGGAGGCCGACCCGACCGCCGAGCCGACCGCCGGGCCGTGGGAAGGAGACGCATGTCCACGCAGGCCGAGTACGATCCGTCCGCCTTCCGGGCGGTGCTCGAGCACCAGTTCACGTACCTGCACGGCTTCCAGCGCAACACCCACCGGTACGCGAACCGGGTGGCCCTGCGCGACCCGGGCTCCGGCCGTTCGTGGACCTATGCCGAGCTGGGCGCGGAGGTGGACCGGCTGGCGGCGGGCCTGGCCGCGGCGGGCGTGGGGCCGGGCGACGTGGTCGTCTACCAGCTCTACAACTGCCCCGAGTTCGCCATGATGTACCTGGCCGCGCAGGCGTGCGGGGCGATCGGCGCGCCGATCAACTACCGGCTCGCCCCGGGTGAGACCGCCTACATCCTCGACGACAGCGCACCGCGGATCTTCGTGTACGACGCCACGCTGGCCGGCCCGGCGCGCGACGCGCTCGCACTGGCCGGGCACCGGCCCGACGTCCTCGCCGTGGTCGGCGAGCCGGAGGACGGCGGGGCCGCGGTGGCGTTCGGCGACCTGTTCGCCGCGCCGGGCGCGTCCCTTCCGGAACCGGCGGCCACCGGCTATGAGGAGACCACGCGGCTCTACACGTCCGGCACCACCGGCATGCCCAAGGGCGTCGCGCTGAACAGCCTCGTCGAGGTGCTCAGCGCGCACGACGTGATCATGCACTTCCCGCTCTCGCCGGAGGACATCACGCTGAACATGACGCCGTGGTTCCACCGGGGCGGCCTGTTCTCCGGCGGCCCGAACCCGGTGTTCTACGCGGGCGCGCAGGCGGTGCCGATGCGCGCCTTCGACCCCGACGCGGTCCTCGACCACGTCGAACGCCTCGGCGTCACCTTCCTGATCGGCGCCCCCACGAACCTGGAGATGCTCACGCGCGCCCAGCTCCGGCGCCGCCGCGACCTGTCCAGCCTGCGCGGCATCGTCACCATGGGCGCACCGCTGACCCGGGACGCGTGCCTGCGCTACCAGGAGGTGCTGACGCCGCGGATCTTCAACGGGTACGGCACCACCGAGACGTTCTGGAACACCTTCCTGCGCCCCTCCGACCTGCCCGAACACGCGGGCAGCGCCGGACGCGCCTGCACCGACGACGACGTCGCCGTGGTACGGCTGCTGGAGGACCGGCGCGCCGAGCCGCACGAGACGGTCGCCCACGACGGCGCGGAGATCGGCGAGGTCATCGTCCGCTCACCGAAGTCCGGCTACCACTACACCAACTCCCCCGAGACGGACGCGAAGAAGTTCCACGACGGCTGGCTCTACACCGGCGACCTGGCCACGTGGGACGCGGAGGAGTACATCACCATCGTGGGCCGGCGTGACGACATGATCGTCTCCGGCGGGGAGAACGTCCATCCCACGCAGGTGGAGGAGGCTCTGGGCGGCCACCCGGGCATCGCGGACTCACTCGTCGTGGGCGTCCCGGACGAGCGCTGGGGACAACGCGTCGTCGCGTACGTGATCCGCGCCGACGAGAAACTGACCGCCGCCGACTGCGACCACCACTGCCGCACACACCCGATGCTGAGCGCGTACAAACGACCGCGCGCCTACCGGTTCGTCGACACACTCCCGATGAACGCGACCGGAAAGAAACTGCACTACAAGGCCACCGAACAGGCGGCCGCCGAGTACGCCGCCGGCCTGTTCGAGTCGTCGTGAGGGTTCCTCCGGCCTCTCCACCGCGCGAACATCGGCCTGCGTTCACCGGCCTGGTTACCTCGCCGGGCTGGGCCGGCGGCCAGAGCCCGGCAGTCGGCCTGACGCGAGCCCCCGGGTACGCCGGGCTGGACCCGCTCGGGCCGAGCGGGGGATGATCTCCTCAGAAGGGAGCGAGCCGATGACCACACGACCGCCGGACGCCGAACGCCGGTCACCGCGCGTTCTCAGCATCTCCTGGGGGCGCATGGAGGTCGAGACTCTCGGCGCCGGACGCGACTTCATCCTGTTCCCGGGCGGAGGGCGGCCGTGGGACTGGAATGAGACGGGCACGCATCACGATCCCGGCATCCAGCCGGCCGATGTCGCCGACCTCCTCGACCATGGAGCCACGGTCGTCGTGCTGAGCCGCGGCATGGAGTGCCGCCTCGGCACCTGCCCCGAGACCCTCGGCCTGCTCCGCGCCCGAGACGTCGAGGTCCACGTCGAGGAGACCCGCAAGGCCGTCGAGCTCTACAACGACCTGGCCGCCTCCCGGCCGGTCGGCGGCCTCTTCCACTCGACCTGCTAGTGCCCGCCCCCGCGCTGCCGATGAGCCCGGGACCACAACGCCGACCAACCACCTGCACCCGACCACGACGCGGGCACCCGCAGGCCATGGTCGGCGACCGCGTCCCAGAACCGCCCGGTGTCGGCGCCCATCTCGCGGGCGGCCGGGAACGCGCGCTGCCACGGGCCGCTCTCGTCCTCCAGGGACGTCGCCGGGTGGCCGGGCACGGCGACGGTGCGCGGCGGTGCCACGGGCGCGAGGTCGATCGCGGGAGCGCGGCAGGTGATCATGACCGTGAGTGCGCAGAGCAGGGGCTCGGCCGGGCGGCCGGCGATCGTACGAGCGATGACCGGGTCGTCCCGGTTCGCCAGCTCACCGATCGCCCGCCGCGTGGCCCGGGCGGCCAGGTCCAGGGCGTACGCGTCGGCCACGGCCGGCAGTTTGACCAGCTTGCGCAGTGACTTGGGCAGCGGAGACCCATCCAGGAGCAGGGAGAGCGCCTCGAAGCGGTCCCGTACGGCGGGGTCCAGTGCCTCGACCGCGGTCGTCAGCGGACGGACACCCCCGGCCGTCCACAGCTGATCGAGGTCGACGGCACCGGTGTCCAGCGCGCGGCGGCAGGCGTCGGCGAGACGCGTCGCGCCGAGGCGCCGCAGCCGGGTGAGGGCCGCCTCCGGCGGTGTTCCGGCGAGGCGGGCGAAGGTCTCGAGCGCCTCCTCATCGGCCTCCTCCCACGCGCGCCGCGCGAGGGCGTCGAGCGCCGGTCCG
>NZ_JBHLZP010000615.1:0-4434 GCF_042429965.1 Actinoallomurus acaciae | reverse complement strand
CACCGTTCGCACTGCTCGCCGAGGCGACGTCGACGCACTTGCCGCCGTACCCCTTGATCGCACCGGTCGCGCCGCCGCCTCCGCCGCTGGACCCGCCGGTGAGGGCGTTGAACGTACGGGCGAACTGGTACGCGCTCTGCGGGGTGCCGCTGCACGAGTCGGACAGCTGGCCGTTGGTCGAGCAGGCCTTGTCGCGGCCGAGCGCCCAGTACGCCAGCAGCTGGATGCCGTGACTCGCCGCGAAGCTCTCCAGCGTCGAGGCGTTGCCGGTGGTGAAGACCTCGCTGGTCGTGTCGTTCACCCCGATCATCGGGGTGTTGCCCTCCATGGCCCAGAGCTGGTCGGAGGACTTGGTGGTCCAGATCTGCCCGAGCTGGGTGTGCAGGCCCGTGGCGGCGTTGACCGCGGCCTGACCCATGTCCATGGGCGAGCCGTAGTCCATCGTCATGATGTTGACGACGCTGACGTCCACGCCCCGGCTCTTGGCGTTGTTGAGCAGGCTGATGGCGTTGGACTCCAGGCCGCTCGGGTCGACCGGCAGGGTGTAGTCGACGGCCAGTTTCCGGCCGGCGGAGGCGTACTGCTGCTGGAGCGCGGCGAGCGCCTGGTTCCGCCGGTCGTTGGCGGCGGTGTCGTTCAGCGCCGAGCCCTCGATGTCGAGGTCGACACGGGTCAGGTTGAGAGTGTCGATCACCCGCTTGTACTGGGCCTGGAGCGTGGACACCGAGGTGCACGCCTGGCCCAGCTCGGTGCCGGACGCGCCGCCGAAGGAGACGATGACGTCGCCGCCGGAGGCCCGCAGGTTGTTGATCGCGGTCTCCCAGCCGGCGTTGTCGATCGAGGTGTCGCCGTTCCAGGTGGCGTTGCAACCGCCCCCGCCGATGACGAAGGCGAGCGTGTAGTACTTCAGCCCGGTGGCCGACTGGGCGGCGGCCATCGCGGAGGTGGAGCCCCACGTCTCGACGTACGGGGCGGCGTAGTGGGCGGGGAAGCCCGGCCCGGGGTTGACGGCGGCGTGCGCGGCCTGCCCGGTGGCGAGCACACCGGCGGCGGCGAGCGGGATCGCGGCGAGTGCCGCGAGGCGCGACATCCTGTTTCTGAGCATGGTGAACCGAGGTCGTGGCATGACTTCTCCTGGCGGGTCGTTACTGGCGGGGGGCTACGGAGTGGTCCACTGCTGGTTGGCCGCGCCGGTGCAGGTCCAGATCTGCAGACGCGTGCCGTTGGCCGAACTCGGGCCGGTGGCGTCGAGGCACCTGCCCGACGCCGGGTTGACGAGGGAGCTGTTCGAGCCCCTGGTCCACTGCTGGGCGCCGGTGCCGTTGCAGTCGTACAGCTGGGCCTGGGTGCCGTTGGCGGTGCCGGCGGAGGTCAGGTCCAGGCACTTGCCGAGGGCGCGGATCGTGCCGTCGGTGCCGACCGTCCACTGCTGCGCGGCGCTGCCGTTGCAGTCGTACAGCTGCACGGCGGTTCCGTTGGCGCTGCTCGCGCCGGCGACGTCGACGCACTTGCCGCCGTAGCCGGTGATCTGGCCGGTGCCGCCGGTGCCGCCGCCGCTCTGGGTGCCGCTCCAGGTGAAGGTCGCGGTGGTCTTGGCGGGCAGGGAGTAGGTGAACGACTCGCCACCCCAGTTGACCTTGAGCGACTGCGCGGAGCCGCTGTCGTTGTAGGCGATCAGGGCCTTGGAGCCGTCCGGGTTGCGCCAGGCGACGTTCGGCACGGCGGTGCCGGCGGTGGAGTCGATGCGGTACGCGCCGGGCTTGACGAACTTCGTCAGGTGGCCCATGTCGTAGTACTCGATCGTGTAGTCGACCTGCCCGCTGCGGCTGTCGCCGTTGTGCACGGTGATCAGACCGGTGCACGTGCCGCAGCCGCCGTTGTGCGGGCCCATGTTCTGGTCCACCGCGAGCGACCACTTGACGACGCTCTTCCCCCAGTTGCGGGTGTAGTCGACGATGTTGTGCATGTCCTCCTGCTGCTGGTTGGAGATCCAGGTGCCGCCGGAGTGCTCGGTGTCGTAGGCGTCCACGTTCGGGTACTGGTTGTGCGTCGTGGTCTGCTGGCCCACGTCGCCGCCGTAGCCGTGCCAGGCGATGCCGCCGAAGTTCGGGTCGTTCCGGATCGCGGAGTCGTCGACCTGGGGCGCGCCGTAGTTCGCGTACGTGTCCCAGTTCCAGTCCAGGGCGAGGATCTTGGTGGACAGGCCGGCGGCGTGGAAGGCCGGCAGCAGGTTCGTCTTGGTGAAGTAGTCCAGGCCGGAGCCGTTCCAGCTCATCGACGGGTACCCGGCGCAGCACGTCGGCTCGTTCTGTGCGGAGACGAAGTCGATCGGCACGCCCTGCGCCTGGTAGGCCTGGATGTACTTGACGAAGTACTGGGCGTACGCGCCGTAGTACTGCGCCTCCAGCCAGCCGGGCTGGTTGAACGTGTCGTTGTCCTTCATCCACGCCGGGGCGCTCCACGGCGTGCCCATGACCTTGAGCGACGGGTTGAGCTGCCGGGCCTGCTTGGTCAGCGGCAGGATGTCGGCCAGGTCGTGGGAGATGGAGAAGTGACCGAGGCTCGGGTCGGTCTGCCCGGCGGGCATGTCGTCGTAGGAGTAGTTGCCCCGCGCCAGGTCGGACGCCCCCATCGGGTTGCGGAGGAAGTCCAGGCCGATGCCGCTGTTCGGGTCGAACAACTGCTGCATCACCTGGGTGCGGGTGGTGGAGCTCAGCGCCCCACTGCTGTTCATCAGCCAGGCGGCCGTGTCGGTGAACGACGCGCCGGCGCCGGTGAACTGCTGGTAGCGGGTGTTCTCGTTGACGGTGATGTTCTGCGCGCCGCTGCCGCCGGTCCCGAACGCGATCGGCGTCTGCTGCTGCAGACCGCGGGTGACGTGACGGCCGGCGGAGTCGTCGGTGGTGGTCAGCCAGATGTTGACGGTCTCGCCCGCGGCGTGCGCGGGTGACAGGCCGCCGGTGAAGAGGGCGGCCACGAGAGCGAGGAGTGCGGAGGACACGAGCAGCCGTGCGGGCCGGCGGCCGGCACGGCGAACGGATCTGATCATGGCAGGGCTCGGCTTCCCGGTGTTGATCGGCGGAGGTGGCGCTGCGCCCGTGGCGGCGGGCGCCTCGTGACGGCGGCACGGTGCCTGTGGCGGCAGGCAGGTGCTCTCACGGAAGGCGACGTCCGCGGTGACGGGCGGGGGCTCTCACGGCGGGCCACGGGCGCGCTGGGCGGTCGCGGCGGCGCGACCGGGCGCGGGGCGTCCCCGCCACCACCCTGCTCGGCGCGGGTGCCGCACGCTCGCCTCGGGCGGTCGGTGCGGCATGGCAGGCGTCCCTTCGGCGGAACACGAACGAGTCGGCATCCCCCGAGGCCGGATTAATTAAGAAACCTTACTTTCAATAGGTCAGACGGTAACGGTGCGGTCAAACCGTGTCAACACCTCGTCAGAGAAACCGTCCGGCGCGGGACGCGGGCACGATCATGATCAACTCGGCGCCCGCCGCCCTTGACCACCACAGACCGGGAAGATAAACACAGACGAAACCAACTCCGAGACGGTGGTCAAACAACATGTACGCCGAGGAGAGGCAGCAGGAGATCCTCCAGCGCACGCGCGACGCCGGGCGGGTCGACGTCGTCACCCTCGCCGAGGACTTCGGCGTCACGATGGAGACGATCCGGCGTGACCTGACCGTGCTCGAACGCGCGGGCACGCTGCGCCGCGTCCACGGCGGCGCGATCCCGGTGGAGCGTCTCGGCTTCGAGCCGGCCCTCGCGGCGCGCGACGCCGTCATGACCGCGGAGAAGGAGCGCATCGCCAAGGCCGCCCTGGCCGAGCTGCCCGCCGACGGCTCGATCATCATCGACGCCGGGTCGACGACCGGCCGGCTGGTGCAGGTCCTGCCGAGCGACCGGGAGCTGACGGTGATCGTCAACTCGCCGCCGCTCGCCACCATCCTGGCCACCCGCTCCAACCTCAGCGTGATCATGCTCGGCGGCCGGGTGCGCGGGCGCACGCTCGCGACCGTCGACGACTGGGCCATGCGGCCGCTGGCGCGGCTGCGGGTCGACGTCGCGTTCATGGCCACCAACGGGATCTCCGCCGAGGTCGGGCTGACCACCCCCGACCCGGCCGAGGCCGCCATCAAGCAGTCGATGATCGAGGCCGCGCAGCGCACCGTCCTGCTCGTCGACCACACCAAGGTCGGCAACGACTATCTCGCCAAGTTCGCGTCGCTGTCCGACATCAGCGTCCTGATCACCGACACCGGCCTCGACAGCGGCCTGGCCGCCGAACTGGCCGCCGCCGGCCCCGAGGTCGTCCGCGTCTGACCGAGCCGCTCGGCGCGCCCGGTGCGATGCCGGGCCAGAGGCGCACGAGTGCCCCCCGCCGCGCGCGGGGGGCACTCGTGGCCGGAGCCGTCAGGTGGTCTGGGCGAGGAC
>NZ_JBHLZP010000614.1:0-4440 GCF_042429965.1 Actinoallomurus acaciae | reverse complement strand
GGCCTCGACGATGGCCGCGTCGCGCAGGACGCGCCCGGGGGACAGGTCGCGCTCGCGGGCGATCCGGTCGCGTGTCGTCCACAGCTCCCGTACGACCGCGAGGCCGCGGCGGGTGCGCAGCCGGTGGATGCCGGAGGTGCGGCGCCAGGGGTCCTGCCGGGGCTCCTTGGGCGGCGCGGCCAGGATCGAGGCGAACTCCTCCTCGGCCCACGCGAGCTTGCCCGCCTCGTCCAGCTCGGCGCGCAGCGCGTCGCGGAGCTCGACGAGGAGCTCGACGTCGAGCGCGGCGTACCGCAGCCAGTCGGCGGGCAGCGGGCGGGTGGACCAGTCGGCGGCCGAGTGGCCCTTCTCCAGGGTGAAGCCCAGCACGGTCTCGACCATGGTGCCCAGCCCCACGCGGGGGTAGCCGAGCAGCCGGCCGGCCAGCTCGGTGTCGAACAGCAGGTCCGGCACCAGGCCGAGCTCCGAAAGGCACGGCAGGTCCTGGGTGGCGGCGTGGAGCACCATCTCGGTGCCGGCGAGCGCGGTGTTCAGCGCGGACAGGTCCGAACAGGGCACGGGGTCGAGGAGGAACGTTCCGGAGCCCTTACGGCGGAGCTGCACCAGATAGGCGCGCTGACCATAGCGGTAGCCCGAGGCGCGCTCGGCGTCGACCGCGACCGGGCCGTCACCGCCGGCGAGCCGCTCGACCGCGGCCGCCAGGGCCTCGGAGGTCTCGCAGACCGGGGGAATTCCTTCCCTGGGTTCGAGGAGAGGTACTACTTCTGCTTCCGACAATCCCACGCGCCTACCGTACGTCGTCAAACACCTGAACCAGGCAGGGAGGTCACCCCTGCGGGCGGCAAACCAGCCGCAAGACACAGAACATCACACCAGGCATTGATATGCCCGGACATGTTCTCGTCGGTCGGTGACCAGGACGCGCGCAGCTCGAGCTCGGTGGTCTCGGGGTCGTCGTTCTTGTCGCCGAAGCTTTCGGAGACCGCCCGGGTGATCGTCCCGGAGGCGGCCTTGTATCCCGCGCGGTGCTGGTCGAGCGCCTCCGTCAGCCAGCTCCAGCCGACCGGGCCGATCAGTGGATCGGCCGCGATCTCCGGCTCCAGGTCGGCGCGGACGTAGGCGACCACGCGGAAGTCGCCGTGCCAGCCGCGCTGGCCCTCGGGGTCGTACAGCAGGATGAGCCGGCCGACGCCCAGCTCGCTGTCGTCCTCGCGGTAGACGGTCGCCATGATCGCGGCGGCGTACGGCGCCAGGCGCTGCGGCGCCGGCATGTCCTCGACCACGAGCTCCGAGCGGGCCGGCTCCGCCTCGACGAACGCGCGCATGGTCTCGACGGCTCGCCGGAACGGCTCCGGCGCACGCGCGTCCCGGGCGGTCATCGGTCCACCGGACGATCCGCCGGACGCATGTCCTCGGTGGGGAGAGAGGGACGCATGGTTCGGGGCTGTCCTAGGCGGCCTGGGACCGTATGATCACCGGAATCTCGGGGGCATCGCCGACCACGATCGCCATGCCGCACACCGAGCACATGAGATCGGGGCAGTCGGCGCCGTGACCATCGGCGCACGGCGGCTGCTCGAAGACGCGGTCGTCATCACAGACGGAACAATGACGGGTGAGGGTCATCCGCTGACAGCCTCCCTCAAACTCGGCTTCGGGGTGGAGCGTTCACACGCTCGCATGACGTCCGGCACGATCGCGGGATGTCGCTCGGCGTGTCCCGAAGATTCTCATAACGGACGTGCGGCCCTTGTCGCCGTGCGGACTTGGGGGTACCGGCCCGGCCTGCGATGTTTCGTGGGACCATCCAAGTGTGCCCGACGTCGAGAACCCCCAGAACGGCGCCGCTCCGCGGCCCGGCGCCACCCCGGACAACGGCCGTGCGCACCTCCCGGCCGCCCGTCGCGACGGGCCGTTCCTGAACGCGTGCCGCCGTCTGCCGGTGCCGCACACGCCGGTGTGGTTCATGCGGCAGGCCGGCCGCTCGCTGCCGGAGTACCGCGAGGCGCGCGGCGCCGTCCCGATGCTGGAGGCGTGCGCGATCCCCGATCTGATCGTGGAGATCACGATGCAGCCGCTGCGCCGCTACGCGGTGGACGCGGCCATCTTCTTCAGCGACATCGTGGTGCCGCTCAAGGCGATCGGCGTCGACCTGGACATCAAGCCGGGCGTCGGCCCGGTGATCGCCGACCCGATCCGCGACGCCGCCGCGGTCGGCCGCCTGCGCCCGCTGTGGCCGGACGACGTGCCGTACGTCACCGAGGCCGTGAGCTCCCTCAACGCCGAGCTGGGCGACATCCCGCTGATCGGCTTCGCCGGCGGGCCGTTCACCCTGGCCTCCTACCTCATCGAGGGCGGCCCGTCGAAGAACCACGAGCGCACCAAGGCGATGATGTACGGCGAGCCGGAGCTGTGGGCACGGCTGCTCGACCGCCTGGCCGACATCGCGATCACCTACCTGAAGGTGCAGGTCGAGGCGGGCGCGCGGGCGGTCCAGCTGTTCGACTCGTGGGTCGGCGGCGTGGCACCGGCCGACTACCGCCGGTCCGTGCTGCCGCACAGCGAGAAGATCTTCGCCGCGCTGGAGCCGTACGGCGTGCCGCGGATCCACTTCGGCGTCGGCACGGGCGAGCTCCTGGGGCTGATGGGAGAGGCGGGCGCGGACGTGGTCGGCGTCGACTGGCGGGTCCCGCTCGACGAGGCCGTACGCCGCGTCGACGCCGGCAAGGCCCTGCAGGGCAACCTCGACCCGGCCATCCTGCTCGCCCCGTGGGAGGTCGCCGCCGAACGCGCCCGCGAGGTCCTCGCCCAGGGCCGTACGGCGGAGGGCCACGTGTTCAACCTGGGCCACGGCGTCCTCCCGTCGACCGACCCGGGCGTGCTGGCCCGCCTCGCCGACCTCGTCCACGAGGAGTCCGCGGTCCACGCCGAAGCGCCCTGAGGCCTGTGGTCAGGCGGCGCTCGACCGGGAGGAGCGGCGGCGGCGCCACAGCCACCGGGCCGGCAGGCCGATCAGCGCGGCGAGGCCCAGGAACGGCAGGAGCCAGCCGACCACGATCGCCAGTCCCTTCACGAACACCGTGAACGCGTGCCAGCCCGACGACACGCCGCCCGAGAAGCCCGTCGACCGGTGATGGTCGCGGCGCGTCGGCGTCGTGCCCTCCAGCCGCAGCGTCACGGTGGCGTAGCCGGTCTGGGCGGCCAGCGACCTCTGGCGTGCCTGCAGGGCCTCAAGATCGGACTCCCGGCCGGCGATCTCCTGTTCCAGCCGCACGATGTCGTCGATGTCGGAGGCCTTGCCGAGCAGCTTCCGGAACGACGCCAGGGTCGCCTTGGCCGACTTGACCCGGCTGTCGACGTCGGCGACCTCCTGGGTCGCGTCGTCGGCCTGCTGCCGCAGCGAGACCCGAGTGCCGATGCGTGAGGACGCGAGCTGGTCCAGCACGCCCTGGTACCGCGCCGATGGGATCTTGAAGGTGATCGTGGCCGACGGGCGCGAGCCGGGGTTCTCGGTCGCGCTCTCGTTGCCGACGTAGCCGCCCGCGGCGGTGACCGCGCTCTTCGCCCGGCCCGCGGCGCCGGTGACGTCGCCGGACCGCATCGTGAGGTCGGCGGTGTAGATGATGGCCTGGGCGGGCGCGAGGCGTACGTTCTGGGCCCGACTCGCGCCGTCGGCCTCCTTGCTCGGTGCGCGCGCGACCGCGGCGTGGCCGCCCGCACCGGAGGATGCTCCGTTGCCGCCGCCGGAGCAGGCCGTGAGGAGGACCAGCGCGGCGGCCGATACGACGATGAACGGTCTCATGTGACTGGGACGCCGTGACGTACGTCACCGTTCGCGGCCGGCCGTCGCGATCGGATCACGATGACGACGCGCCCCGGTCACGGCACCTCGGCCACGGGCGGGTGGTGTGCCGGTCGCGCGGGGGTTCTGGGATCGTGGAACCATGACCGATGCGCCGATTCGTGCCCATGTCGCCGTCGTCGGCGGCGGGATCGCCGGGCTGACCGCCGCTTACCACGCCGCCCGGAGCGGAGCCCGCGTCACCCTCCTCGAGGGGGCCGTCGACGTCGGCGGCAAGCTCCGCGTCAGCGACATCGCCGGCCTGGCGGTGGACGAAGGCGCCGAGGCGATGCTCGCGCGGCGGCCCGAGGGGATGGAGCTCGTCCGCGAACTGGGCATCGGCGACCAGCTGGCCTTCCCCGGGACGACCTCCTCGGCGATCTGGAGCCGCGGCGCGCTCCACGACATGCCGTCCGGGCACATCATGGGCGTCCCCGCCGACCTGGTCGCGCTGGCCCGCTCCGGCGTGCTGTCGGCCGCCGGGATGGCCCGCGTCCCGCTCGACCTCGTGCGCCCCGCCACTCCGCGCGGCGAGGACGTGTCCGTCGCCGGGCTGATCGGCGCGCGGATGGGCGCCGAGGTGGTGGACCGCCTGGTCG
>NZ_JBHLZP010000613.1:0-4441 GCF_042429965.1 Actinoallomurus acaciae | reverse complement strand
GCGCCGATGCGGGCCGACCGGCGGCCGAAGGCCGTGCGGTAGGCGGTCACGCCGAGGATCGCCACCACGCGCGGCGTGTGCCGCGCCACGAACGCCTCGAGCAGCGCCCCGCCCTCGGCCAGCTCCTCCGCCGTCAGCTCGGCCGCCTGAGCGGTGGCCCGCGCGGCGAGGTTGGTGATGCCCAGGCCGTACGAGGGCAGCAGGTGCTGCTCGGCGGGCCCCAGGAGCCGGTCGGTGAAGCCGGAGCGGTGCAGCGCCGGCCAGAACCGGTTGCCGGGCCGGGCGAAGTGGAACCCGGTCACGGCGGAGTAGAGCCCGGGGTTGATGCCGCAGAGCAGCACGCCGCCACGGGGCGGCACGACGTCGGGGATCGTGCGGTCCTTCGCGGCCGCGAGGTCGGCGGCGGTCGGTCGAGACGTCATTGACGAACGGTATCCCGACGGGCGCGCGGCGCGGCGACCTGACCATGAATCACATATTACTCAGCGTAGTGACAGCTTTACCCTGTGCACGCACGAGGGCCGTCTCGCGAGGAGACGGCCCTTCGCGCGCACGGCCCTACTTGCGCAGCAGGGAGCGCAGGACGTACTGCATGATCCCGCCGTGGCGGTAGTAGTCGGCCTCACCCGGAGTGTCGATGCGGACGACCGCCTGGAACTCCTTGTCGCCGGCCTTCACGGTGACCTCGCGGGGGGTCTCGCCGTCGTTCAGACGCTCGACGCCGACGATGTCGAAGGTCTCCTTGCCGGTGAGGCCCAGGGACTCGGCCGACTCGCCATCGCGGAACTGCAGCGGGAGGACGCCCATGCCGATGAGGTTCGAGCGGTGGATGCGCTCGAACGACTCGGCCAGCACCGCGCGGACGCCGAGCAGGCTGGTGCCCTTGGCCGCCCAGTCGCGCGAGGAGCCGGAGCCGTACTCCTTGCCGCCGAGCACGATCAGGGGCGTGCCCTCCGCGGCGTACGCCTGCGCGGCGTCGTAGATCGACATCTCCTCGCCGTCCTTGACCGTGACCCCGCCCTCGGTGCCGGGGGCGAGCAGGTTGCGCAGGCGGATGTTGGCGAAGGTGCCGCGGATCATCACCTCGTGGTTGCCGCGTCGCGAGCCGTAGGAGTTGAAGTCGCGGCGCTCGACGCCGTGCTCGGTGAGGTAGCGGCCGGCCGGGCTGTCGGCCTTGATCGCGCCGGCGGGCGAGATGTGGTCGGTGGTGACCGAGTCGCCGAGCAGCGCGAGGACCTTGGCGCCGGTGATGTCGGCGACCGGCTCCGGCTGCTCCCCCATGCCGTCGAAGTACGGCGCCTTGCGCACGTACGTCGAGTCGGGGTCCCACGCGAAGGTGTTGCCGCCCGGCGCCGACAGGGCCTGCCAGCGCTGCTCGCCGGCGAACACGTCGGCGTAGTCGCGGCTGAACATCTCCTGCGCGATCGCCGACTCGACGACCTCCTCGACCTCCTGCGGCGACGGCCAGATGTCCCTCAGGTACACCGGCTCACCGTCGGACCCGGTGCCGAGCGGGCCGTTCGCGACGTCGACGTCCATGGAGCCGGCGAGGGCGTACGCGACGACGAGCGGCGGTGAGGCGAGGTAGTTCATCTTGACGTCGGGATTGATGCGGCCCTCGAAGTTGCGGTTGCCGGACAGCACCGACGTCACGGCCAGGTCACCCTCGTTCACCGCGGCGCTGATCTCCTCCGGCAGCGGGCCGGAGTTGCCGATGCACGTCGTGCAGCCGTACCCGACGAGGTTGAAGCCGAGCTTCTCCAGGTACGGCGTGAGGCCCGCGCGGTCGTAGTAGTCCATGACGACCTTCGAGCCCGGGGCGAGCGAGGTCTTCACCCACGGCTTGCGGGACAGGCCGCGCTCGACCGCCTTCTTGGCGAGCAGCGCGGCGCCGATCATGACCGAGGGGTTGGAGGTGTTGGTGCAGGAGGTGATCGCGGCGATCACCACCGCGCCGTGGTCCAGCTCGAACTCGTTGCCGTCGACGCTGACCCGGACCGGGTTGCTCGGCCGGCCCGCGGCGGCGTCGGCCGCGCTCTGGACGGGCTTGTCGCCAGTGCCGTTGTGCGCGATGGCCGGGGAGTCGGAGGCCGGGAACGACTCGGCGGACGCCTCGTCCAGCGGGCCCCGGATGCTGCCGTCGGCGACGTAGTCGCGGACGGAGGTGCGCCAGGCCGGCTTGGCGACGGACAGCGCGATGCGGTCCTGCGGGCGCTTGGGGCCGGCGATGGACGGGACGACCGTGGACAGGTCCAGCTCGAGGTATTCGGAGTAGTCCGCCTCATGGGCCGGGTCGTGCCACAGGCCCTGCTCCTTGGCGTAGGCCTCGACGAGCGCGACCTGCTCGGCCGGGCGCCCGGTGAGCTGGAGGTACTTCACGGTCTCGCCGTCGATCGGGAAGATCGCGCAGGTGGAGCCGAACTCGGGGCTCATGTTGCCGATGGTCGCGCGGTTGGCCAGCGGCACCGCGCCGACGCCCTCGCCGTAGAACTCCACGAACTTGCCGACGACGCCGTGCTTGCGCAGCATCTCGGTGATCGTGAGCACCAGGTCGGTGGCGGTGGTGCCGGCGGGCAGCTCGCCGGTGAGCTTGAAGCCGACGACGCGCGGGATGAGCATCGAGATCGGCTGGCCGAGCATGGCCGCCTCGGCCTCGATGCCGCCGACGCCCCAGCCGAGGACGCCGAGGCCGTTCTGCATCGTCGTGTGGGAGTCGGTGCCGACGCACGTGTCGGGGTAGGCACGGCGTTCTCCATCACCGGCCTCGCTGCCGAAGACGACCCGGGCCAGGTGCTCGATGTTGACCTGGTGCACGATGCCGGTGCCGGGCGGCACGACCTTGAAGTTGTCGAAGCCCTGCTGGCCCCACTTGAGGAACTGGTAGCGCTCGCCGTTACGGCCGTACTCGAACTCCACGTTGCGCTCGAAGGCGTCCTCGCGGCCGAACACGTCGACCTGCACGGAGTGGTCGATGACCATCTCGGCCGGGTTGAGCGGGTTGATCTTCTCCGGGTCGCCACCGAGGTCGCGTACGGCCTCGCGCATCGTGGCGAGGTCCACGACGCAGGGCACACCGGTGAAGTCCTGCATGATCACGCGGGCGGGCGTGAACTGGATCTCCTGGCTCGGCTGGGCGTTCGGGTCCCAGCCGGCGAGGGCGCGGACGTGGTCCGCGGTGATGTTCGCGCCGTCCTCGGTGCGCAGGAGGTTCTCCAGCAGAACCTTCAGGCTGTACGGGAGGCGCGCCGAACCCTCGACGGCATCCAGCCGGAAAATCTCATAGGACGCGTCGCCGACACGGAGTGTCTGCCGGCTGCCGAAGGTGTCCAAGTCGTCTCCTCCTGGTGCGCGCTCGCCGCGGGATCCCCATCCCCCCTCATGGCGAGCGCGGGGGCGGTGGTGTACGTCCCGAATTTTGCCGCAGCGGGGCATGGCGGCCGGAACTGAGGCTCGCCTAACTTCCCGTGCGATTTCTCTCGACATCAAGGTATCACAGGTATCTCGATATCGAGGTATCTCCGCTCACTGTTGACAACGAATGCTTTCGATATATCGTTGCTGTATCGAGAGAGATCAAAGAGCGATCTCAGAAGGGAGTGCAGAATCATGCACCCGACATCCGATACATCACGCCGGCAGCGCGGCGGACGCCGCGGTGGCTTCGGACGGCGCGGCGGTTTCCCCGGCCCGTTCGGTGGTCCGTTCGGCGGCCCGTTCGGCGGTCCCCCACCCTGGGCGGAACGCCGAGGCAAGGCACGGCGGGGAAACGTGCGGGCGGCGATCCTGGCGCTGCTCGCCGAGGAGCCCCGCAACGGCTACCAGCTCATCCAGGAGATCGAGGAGCGCAGCGGCGGCGAGTGGCGGCCGAGCCCCGGCGCCGTCTACCCCGCGCTCCAGCAGCTCACCGATGAGGGGCTGATCGAGGCCGAGGAGCAGGAGGGCCGCCGCACGTTCCGCCTGTCCGACAGCGGACGGGCGTACGTGGAGGCCCACCCGGACGAGGTGAACGCCCCCTGGGAGGCGATGACCTCCGACGTGCGCGACGACGTGCGCGAGCTGTTCGCGACCGCGGCCAAGACCGGCTCGGCCGTCATGCAGATCGTCCACACCGGCGACGAGAACCAGGTGGCCGAGGCCCGGCAGATCCTGTCCGAGACGCGGCGCCGGCTGTACCGGCTGCTCGCCGACGACGAGTGAGGATCGAGACGAGATGAGCGCCGAGCAGCTCCGCGTCGGCGACGCGGAACGCGACGAGGTGACCACGGCCCTGCACGAGCACTTCGCGCAGGGCCGGCTCACCCGCGAGGAACTCGACGAACGCCTGACCGCGGCCCTGTCCGCCCGGACCGTCGGCGACCTGCGGGCGATCACCCGCGACCTGCCCGGCCCCCTGGCCGCCACGGACGGCGGGCCGCGGGGGCGCGGCCCGTGGGAGATGGGG
>NZ_JBHLZP010000612.1:0-4455 GCF_042429965.1 Actinoallomurus acaciae | reverse complement strand
GCCCCGTACATCGGCGCGCAGGCGGGGGACATGGAGTACGCCGCGGCCGGGCGGGCGCTGGGCGGCGCGCTGGTCGCCGAGCAGGATGCCCTCCCGGTGGTCGCCGGACAGCACGAGCCCCGGAGAGCCGAGTTCGCGCAGCCTGCCGACCAGCGGATCGGTCATCAGCATGCGCGAGGCGCCGCCGACGCGGCGGGCCAGCACCACGTGGAAGCCGAGCTCCTGCGCCTGGGTGAGGTAGTCCGCCAGCGGGGCCAGTGGCCCGCGGGACGTGCCGGCGACCAGGTCGTAGTCGTCGACGACGAGATACAGCTCCGGCCCGGTCCACCAGTTTCGTTCTCGCAGGTCGTGCGCTGAGACCTCCGGCGGAGGCAGGCGCTCGCCGAGCTTTTCCACCAGTTGCTCGACATAGGCCGCGGCGTACTCCATGTCCCCCGCCTGCGCGCCGATGTACGGGGCGGGGACGGCGTCGATCAGGCCGCGCCGGTAGTCGATGACCACGAAGCGCACGTCCTCGGGCGCGTGGCGTTCCGCCAGCCCGCGCATCCACCCGCGCAGGAAGGACGTCTTCCCAGAGCCGGAGTCCCCGAACACGAGGAAGTGCGGGTCCGCGCCGCGCAGATCCAGGCCGACCGGGGCGAGGTCGATCTCGCGCAGCCCGATCGGGACCTCGGGCCGACGTTCGCCCGCGGCCCGAGCCTCCTCGGCGTCCTGGACGGCGCGCAGCTCGGCCGATGACACGCGTTTGGGCAGAACGCGCAGGTGGGGAGCGCGTTCGCCCGGCCAGCAGGCCGCGATCTCCTCGATGACCGCCTCCTGGGCCTTGCCGAGGCCGTCGGTGGTCTGCGCCCCGTCCATGCGCGGCAGCGCCGCGTGGTAGAGCAGGCCCGGCGCGGCGATGCCGCGACCGGGCGGCACCGTGCGCAGCAGCCGGGCCGCCTGGCGGTTCACCTCCGACTCGGCGGCCTCGTTCAGGCGCAGTTCGATGCGGCCGCGGATGTTGTCGCGCAGGTTGATCCGGATCTCCGGCCACCGGTTCGCGCTGAGGACCAGGTGCACGCCGACGCCGAGCCCCCGGGAGGAGATCTCGACGACCAACGCGTCGGCGTTCTCGGCCACCTCGCGTACGGCGCCCCAGTTGTCGATCACCAGGACGACGTCGGCCGCGTCCACTCCCTCGGGCAGCTCGCCCTCGTCGCGCAGCCGGCGGAAGTCGCTCGCCGAAGCGATGCCGAGCTCCTCGAAGAGGCGTTCACGGGCACCGAGGAGCTGGTGCACCTCCGACAGCGCGCGAATGGTGCGTTCGAGGTCGTGCCGGCCCGCGACGCCGCTCACGTGCGGCGCGTCCTGGAGGCTCTGCAACCCCCCTCCACCGTGGTCGACGCAGTAGAACCGCAGCTCAGCGGGGGTGTGGGTGAGCATCGCGGCCAGGAGCGCGGTGCGCAGGAGGGTGCTCTTGCCGGTCTGCGGCGCACCGACCAGCGCGAGGTGTCCGTGGGCGCCCGCCAGGTCCATGACCAGCGGGTACTGGGTCTGCTGGACCGGCAGGTCGACCACGCCGATCGGGAAGTTCAGCTGTCCCTGCGGCCACATCGTCGCCTGGAGGCCATGGCCGGGGTCCTCGACGTCGACGCCGCCCAGGACCGAGTCGAGCGTGATGTGGCCCGGCAGCGGCGGCAGCCAGACCTGGTGCACCGGCGAGCCGTACCGGCGGACCTGCTCGACCGCGACCTGCATCTCGGTGTGTTCGCCCGCCGCGGCCCGCGGCGACACCGGCGCCGCGGTCTCCAGAGACGCCTCCTCCCGCCCCTGGTTCGGGGTGCGGAGCTCGAACGGCACCGGGGGAATCCTCTCCGGCGTGGCGCGGGCCCGTTCGGACGGCTCCTGGTACGGAGCCGACACGTGGGCGACGCGAAAGCGTTCGTAGACCGATTCGTCGACCTTGAGGTAGGCGGAGCCGGGGATGGGAGGCAGGCGGTAGGCGTCGGGGGTGCCGATCACCGCGCGGCTCTCGGCGGCACTGAACGTGCGCAGGCAGATGCGGTAGGACAGGTGGGATTCCAGGCCGCGCAGGCGTCCTTCCTCCAGCCGCTGGGTGGCGAGCAGCAGATGCATGCCCAGGGATCGGCCGACGCGGCCGATCTGGACGAACAGGTCGATGAAGTCCGGACGCTGGGACAGCAGCTCTCCGAACTCGTCCACCACGATCAGCAGGTACGGCAACGGCTCCAGCGGCCTGCCGTTGACGTCGGTGCCGCCGGCCGCCTGGCGGAGCTGGTAGTCGCCGAGGGAGTCGACGTTCCCGGCGTCGCGCAGTATCCGCTGGCGGCGCTGCTGTTCCCCCTGGAGCGCGGCGCGCATCCGGTCGACCAGGGCGAGGTCGTCGGCCAGGTTGGTGATCAAGCCGGCGACGTGAGGGAGTTCGGTCACGCCGGCGAAGGTCGCGCCGCCCTTGAAGTCCACCAGCACGAAGCTCAGCAGCTCCGGTGAGTGCTGCATCGTCAACGCCGTCACCAGCGTCCGCAGCAACTCGCTCTTACCCGACCCGGTCGCGCCGACGACCAGGCCGTGCGGGCCGATGCCGCCCTGGGCGGACTCCTTCAGGTCCAGCGCCAGGTCCTCGCCCTCGCCGGTCACGCCGATGGGGATCCGCAACAACATCTCGTCGTCCGGCGCCCGCCACCGCGTCCGTGGATCGAACACCGCCAGATCCGGAACCCCCAGCATGTCCGGCAGCGAGATCGTCCGCGACAGCACCTGCTCCCGCTCACCGGACAGCCGCAACGGGGCGAGGCGCCGCGCGATCTGCTCGCACACGGCCGGGTCGATGCGGTCCGCCACCGCGTCCTCGACGGCGCCGTGCAACGCCGGGACACGGCTCGTCAGCTCCAGACCTCCCGCGTCGTCCAGGCGCACCCGCACGCCGACGCGCTCGGGCTCCTCCTTCTCCCGCCGGACCAGGCAGACCACGGTGACGCCGGTCTCCGGGCCGGCCTCGCCGATCAGGCGTTGGACCAGCGGCGTCCGTGCCCACGCCTCGTCCGGCCGGTACCCATCGAGCACGACCACGAGCCGGTGGCCGGGGCCCGGGTCACGCAGGGAGCTCAGTCTGGTCGCGCGCTCCGCCCGCCGGCGCTGGAGCGTGGTGAGGTGGTCCTCGAGGTAGTCGGCGAGCCCGTCGAGGTCCTCGGCGACCAGCGGCACCACACCCGCCTCGACCCCACGGGCCTCCGGGTCGTGGGTGTGCGGAAGCCACTTGGCCCACTCCCAGTCCGGCTCACCGTTCGCGCAGACGGCCACGGTGACGTCGTCCGGCGCGTGCAGCACCGCGAGCTGGGCCAGCAGCGTACGCGCCGTCGCCCGCGCCGCCTCCGCCGGACCGAGCAGGCTCACCACACCCGACCGGGCCAGGTCCACCCAGGCCGGCTGCCGGCCGACCGTGGCATTGGCGGCGACGATCCGCTGGGCCGCACGCTGGGACTGCTTGTCGTACTCGGCCATCGGATCGCCACGGCCGCTCTCGCGGATCTGCAACGCGTGCGGACCACGTCCCACGCCCAGCCGCAGCTTCAGGAAGTCCTCGTCCGTGGAACGGCGTTCCCAGATCCGCCGGCGGCCGACCGCGATCGCGAACAGCCGGTCCGGGCTCGGATGGGCGAACGCGCTCGCCACCCGCTGCAGGCCCGCGACGGTGCGCGCCTTCCGCCGGATGTCGGCGAGATGCTCGTCGAACCGCTCGCGCTGGCGGTCACGCGAGCGACGGTTCGCGCTGCGGAACTGCCAGCGGACCGCCGCCGTGACCCCGACCGACACGATGACGAACGAGATGCCCAGGACGACCAGCCAGGGTTTTCCGTACGTCACCATGTAGGCCGCCATGCTGATGCTGCTCAGCAGCGGCAACAGGATGAAGAGCCAGTTCGAGGCGTTGTTGTTCTGCGGCTTCTGCGGCGGTGCCGCCAGCGTGACCCGCTGTTCGGGAACCTCCGGCGGCATCGTGCGCGCGGACCGGTGAAAGGCGATCCTGCTCATGCGACCTCCTGCGTCCGCTCGTTCATGCGGCGCCCTGCGGCAGGTCCTCGGGGAGCATCTCGGTGAGGTCCCTCTTGCCGGGTGTGGCCAGCCCCGCCACGCGCTGGGCCTGCTGTTCGGTCATCCGCTGGAAGATCTGGCGGGCGGTGCGGCCGTTGCCGAACCGTTCGCCGCGCGGGTAGTTCTCGAAGTAGTCGAGGAGCCGCTTGCGTGTCTCGTCGGCCAGCCGGTAGTCGTGCTGTTCGGCGTGTTGTTCCACGATGCTGACGAGTTCCTCTGCGAAGTAGTCCTCGAAGGTGAGCGTGCGGGTGAAACGTGAGGCCAGGCCGGGGTTGGAGTCGACGAAGCGCTCCATGTCGCCGGGATAGCCCGCCGCGATCACCACGACCTCGTCACGGTGGTCCTCCATCAGCTTCACCAGCG
>NZ_JBHLZP010000611.1:356-4812 GCF_042429965.1 Actinoallomurus acaciae | reverse complement strand
CGCGGCCTGGCCGGATGCGCCGGTGCGGCGCGGCAGCCGTACGGCGCCGGACCTGCACAGCACGGTCAGCAGGGCGGCGAGGACCAGGAACGCCAGCCCGTGCTCCAGCAGCCGGCCCAGGTCGCCGCAGACCGCGGCCACGACCGTCAGCACGGCGAGGTCGGCGGTCCAGCCCGCCACGGCGGCGGCCAGCAGCGTGTCGTCCGCCCGGACCAGAGCGAGCACCGCGAGGACGGTGAGCGCCAGCTCGGCACTCTTGCCCGCGAGCAGCAGCCCGGTCACCGTGCCGGAGCCGGCGCCGAGCATCGCCACGACGTCATGGTGCAGGCGGGACCAGTCGAGGAGCTCGGCCAGCTTGGCGAGGCCATAGAGCGTCAAAAAGGCGCACGCGGGTGCGCGCAGGCGCCCCTCGACCGCGCCCTTCCGGACTGCCGCGACCACTGCGCCCCCTGTCGGTGACTCCGCCGCGTACGCCGCGCGCACGGTGCGGTGATTTCCCGATCATAGGGGGAAAACACCGCGCTTCCCGTGCTTTGGCCTCCGGTGCCGGGACCGAGTTCGGCGGCGCCCGGTGCTGCGGATTGCGCGGGCGCCGGGGCGGCGAAATGCTGATGCTCCATCGGGCCACACGCTTGCAGATGAGGTGATCCGATCGTGTCTGATGAGAGCGCCGCGTTAGTGCGGACGCGAATCGCATATCTCGAAAGCCTCGGCGACGAACTCCGTGACCGGGGCTTCGCCGTCCGGCTGACGATTCCGCAGGGCGGACCGCCGAGCCTTCACGTGGTGAACCCACACGCATCGGCCCTGGCGGAGAACATCCTCGCGGAGGCGACCGCTGGAGCCTGGTGGTTCTGGTGGTCCTGGGCCGAGCGCATCGCTCCGGCCGACGACCCCACCGAGGCGGCCGACCGCGTCACCCGCGTGCTCGCCGCGACGGGGGAGTACAGCTCCTGAGACGGTACTGGAGGTGAAGAGCGCCTCCAGTACCCCTCTCGGAGTCGGCGTCACCCCTGGAAGCGGCCGTAAGAGCCCTTGTAGAAGATGAGCGGTTCCCCGTCGTGGTGGCGGTCCAGATGGTGCACGCGCGCCACGACGATCATGTGGTCGCCCGCCGGGTACTCGGCCTCGACCGAGCAGTCCAGCCACGCCAGGGCCCCGTCGATCACCGGCCCGCCTCCGGGCGACTCGCTCCACTCCAGGCCGGCGAACTTCTCGGCGCCCTTCGCGGCGAACTGCAGGCAGACCTCGCGCTGCGGCGCGGACAGGATGTTGACGCACAGTCGTTCGGCCGCGCGCAGCCGCGGCCAGGTCGTGCTCGTGTGCGCGACGCAGAAGGAGACCAGCGCCGGCTCGAGCGACACGGAGGTGAAGGAGTTGGCGGCCAGCCCGGTCGGCGCGCCCGTCGCCGGGTCGATCGCGGTGATCGCCACCACGCCGGTCGCGAAGCGCCCGAGGATGCTGCGGAACCGGCGGCCGTCGATCGCCCGGACGTTCGGCGCGTCCGGGTCGGCGCCCCTCGCACGGCCGGGTGAGAACTCCGGGTCGCCGTTCGCGGGCGTCTCGCCGTTCCCGGGTGACCTGCCGGAGGGGCCGTACGGCATCGCGGCCGTCGCGCCGTCGGCCATGGGGGCGTCTCCTCTTCCGGCCGGTTCGGCCACGCGTTCGTTCGAATGCCGCCGCCCCGGCGGCGGGGTGTGCCGCCCTCCGGGACTCCTCCAGTAAAGCGCCGCGCGGCCCCGAAGATTCCGACAGGCGCCGCATTTCGGTCCAAAGGCCTACGACCACCGCGCCTCTGTGACGCGGCGGGGCGGCTCTGTCCAGGCGCGGGACCGTCCGTGCCGGAAAGACGGCTTTTCGACAGGTCCACACATCGGGTTTGGGGTCATCGGGTAAATTCGTGCCTCGTGGTCTTGTGGGCGTTCGTCCCCTCGTGCGCTCTGACCTGCGATGTCAGGCAGTTCTTGGGCCTGGATCGTCACGTTCCCCAACGCAGGCTCGGAGGAGGCTGCTTGTTCTACGGCATCGTCCTCGGGCTGATCGCCACCGTGCTGTACAACGCCGGATTCGTGCTGGAGAAGCGGGCTCTGCGCGACCTTCCGCCTCTCAGCATGCGGCGTGTCGGGCGGCTGGTGTGGCTCCTGGCCACCAGCAAGGCGTGGCTGACCGGCTTCCTGGTCATGGGCATGGGCATGGCGTGTCAGATCGTCGTCATGTCGCTGGTCCCCCTCAGCGTGGCGCAGCCGATCCAGCTCGCGGGGCTCGCACTGCTCGTCGTGTTCTCGGCCGTGTTCCTCGGCGAGCGGACCACCCAGCGAGAGTGGGCCGGCCTCGGCGTGCTGGCGCTGTCCCTCCTGCTGGTCTGCCTGTCGATGGAACCGACCAGGCTCGGGCTGCACGCGGGCACGGGAGAGATGCTCGCCGTCGTGGGCGGCACGGTGTTCCTCGGGCTGGCGGCGTTCGTCACCGCCGCGCGGTCCGGCTCGCGATCGGGCCGCCGACCGGCGCCGGGCCTGCTGTACGGCGGCGCGTCCGGCCTGCTGTACGGGGCCGCCGGCCTGCAGACCAAGGGAGTGTCGGGCTTCCTCGCCCAGGACGCGCACCACTTCGTGGGCCGTACGCTCGCCTCCCCGTACCCCTACCTCTACCTGACCCTGTCCGGCGCGGGCCTGCTGCTGTTCCAGACGGCGCTGCAGCGCGGGCGCGCCTCCATCGTGGTGCCGGTCTCGAGCGTCGTGGGCGCCGTCTACACGGTCCTGGCCGGCACGGCCGTCTTCGGAGAGCCGCTGCCCCAGGACCCGGTACGCCTGGTGCTGAGATCGGCGGGCTTCGGCGCGGCGATCGTCGTCGTGGCGCTCATGCCACACCACGAGGAGCAGCCGGAGGAAGCCTCGGTGAGCGCGTCTTCGCTGGTGCCCGACCGGGTGCTGTAAGCGCCGCGCTCAGGCGGTGTCGAGGGCGTCGCGGGCCGGGAGCGCCGGCGGGAGTGCATCGTCCTTCTCGGCGGCCTTGACCGCGAGCCAGGCGAGCCAGCCGACGCCGACGACGCCCCAGAAGGACACCAGGCGGTACAGGGCGACCGCCGCCCCGGCCGGCGCCGACAGCGCGCCGAAGGCGACGAGCGACGCGGCGAGACTGCCCTCCATGGCGCCGAGCCCGCCGGGCAGCAGCGGGACGAGCGTTCCCGCCGCCTGCGCCGCGAAGTACGCCAGCGTGATCGAGTACAGGGCGGTGTGCACGCCGACCGCACGCCCGGCCGCGGTGAGCGAGAGGATGTCGAAGACCCAGTTGAACAGGGACGCGAACGTCAGCATCGCCCAGTCCGCCGGGCGCAACCGCAGGCCGGCCCCGCTCTCACGCAGCCGCTCGGCGTACGGCGCCGCGAGCCGGTGACGCAGGACGGGGCGGGCGAGACGGCGGGCCAGGCGCGCCAGTGAGGCCCCGTGCCGCCACGCGACCAGGGCACAGAGGCCGATCCCCGCCGCGAGGAGAACCAGCCCGGCCACCGCGAGCGCCCGCGAAGACGGCGCGGCCACCAGCGCGGCCACCCCCACGGCTGCGTACGCACTGGTCATGATCACACCGCCGAGCATGACCACCGAGGTGGCCAGGCGCGGAGCCGCGCCGGCACGGCGATACTGACGGAAGTTGAAGGCGACACTGATCGCCGGCCCCGCGGGCAGCGTGGTGGACAGGGCGTTGCCGGCATAGGTCATCCGCAGGGCGCGCGGCAGCGACATCCGCACGCCTCCCGCCCGCAGCAACCGCCGCTGCACCCGGGCGAACATGCTCATCGAGGCGACCTGCGCCACCACCGCACAGGCAAGCCACCCGGGCCCGGCGTGGAGCGTGACCCGCCACATGGCCTCCGGGTCGGGCAGGTCGTCACGGAAGACCACGAGACAGACGACGACGGTGCCGGCCATGACCACACGCCCGGCCCACATGAGCCGTCGCCGCCGCCCGGAATCCACCGGGAGACACCTGGAATCGGGAACATCGAGCGCCGTCGCGGAAGCGGACCGAGCGGCGCCCCCTTCTTCCGCGAGGGCCACCGAGGCCCGGGCCGAAGGCAGAGATCCCGCCCGTTCCGTCGTCTCGGACACGCGTTCACCCCGTCATAGCTCGGTCTTTGCCCAGCTCAACGGCGATACCAAGATTCACATTCCCGACGGAAGCGGCAGAGCCCCACCGCCACGACGGAACCCCGCGAGGTAGAGCCCGGAGGAAACCACAGCCGCCCCGACCCCGACCGCCGGCCACCTTGACGCGGACCCGGACCCGGACCCGGACAGGCGATCCCTTCCCGGGTGATCCCTTCCGCCCGGCGGTCCTCTCCGGCCCAGGGTCCCTCGCATCCGGGGTCCCTCTACGGATCCCCTCCCGCCCGGGGGTCCTCTCCCGCCCGGGGGTCCTCTCCCGCCCGGGGGTCCTCTCCCGCCCGGGGGTCCTCTCC
>NZ_JBHLZP010000611.1:0-336 GCF_042429965.1 Actinoallomurus acaciae | reverse complement strand
GGGGTCCTCTCCCGCCCGGGGGTCCTCTCCCGCCCGGGGGTCCTCTCCCGCCCGGGGGTCCTCTCCCGCCCGGGGGGCTCACCCCACTTTCATTGTCCAGCGATCGGGTTCGCGGCCGGGAGGGGTGCGGGGCGGTTGTGGAAAACCTCTGGCGTCCGGCGGAGGTCAGTAGCCGTGTGGGCGGCGGGGCAGGTGCTGCCGTGCGGACGGGTGGACTTGGTGTGGAGCGGGTCGGTTTGGGGCGGGTGAATTTGGTGCAGGGCGGGCCGGTCTGGAGTGGGCGGGTCGGTTTGGGGGTGGCGGCAGGGGTCAGTAGCCGCGTGTGCGGCGGGCGGC
>NZ_JBHLZP010000610.1:0-4456 GCF_042429965.1 Actinoallomurus acaciae | reverse complement strand
CTCGGCGCCGCTCGCATGGTCGTCGCGCTCCGGCCGCCCACCGAGGACGAGGTGGCGACGCTGCCGCGCGGCGACGCGCTGCACCCCGAGCACGGTGCCCGCCTCATCCTCGCGGTGACCGGACTGTCCGCCGCCGAGGGCCCCGGCACCGTGCTCACCGTGGCCGGTCCCGGAGTGCCGGGCACGCGGCGGACCCACGTCTCCGGGATATCGCCGGAGGTCTTCCACGCGCTGGCGACGGCGAACGCTGTCTTCCCGGCCGGCGTGGACACCTTCCTCGTCGCGAACGACGGCACGGTCGCCGGCCTGCCGCGCAGCGCGCACATCTCGATCACGAACGGAGCAGGCTGATGGGGTACGCGGGGGTACGGGGCGGCCACGAGGCCATCCTCGCCGCCGAACGGCTGGTGCGGCGCGGCCGCACGAGCGGCGCGAGCGGCTGGCTCGGCATCGACCAGATCACCGAACGGCTGCGGCTCGCCGTCGACCGGGTCCTGGGTGAAGGCGGCCTGTGGGCCCCCGACCTGGGCGCCCGCGCGCTGCGGCAGGCCGAGGGCGACGTGCAGGAGGCCGCGCAGCTGCTCCGGGCACACCGGTCGACGCTGCCGCGACTGGACTACTCCGAGCCGGTGCACGCCGACGAGCTGCGCGTCTCGCGGCGGATCTCCCCGGCGTTCCGCAACCCTCCGGGCAGCCAGATCCTCGGCCGGACCCTGGACTACGTCGGGCGGCTGCTCGATCTGATGCCCGACGAGCAGGCGAAGGTCTCGCGGGACGAGCCTCCCGCGCGACAGGAGCCGGAGCCCGAGCCCGCCGACGGAACCGACCCCCGGCGGCCGCCCCGCCTGCTCGGCGTGCTGCGGTCGATGGACCTCGTGGTCGAGAGGCGCGGCGAGGACGACCCGGAGCCGTACGACATCACCCGGGCGCCGGTACGGCCGGGCGTCCCCCGCTCGGCCCGGCTCAGCGCGATGGCGCGCGCCGAGACCGGGGCGCTGGTCCACCTGTGGTACTCCCAGACCTTCCAGCCGACCAAGGCGCAGCACGAGTTCCCCGGAGAGGTGCGCCACGGCACGCTGCCCGTACGCGTGCGGCACCCGCTGACGGGGCGGCCGGTGACCGTCGCCGAGGTCCGGGTCACCGAGGTGGAGACCGTCGACGACCTGGACGGGGCCGAGGAGGACCGCACCCGGCTCGACCTCGGCTATGGCATGTGCTTCGGCCACAACGAGCGCAAGGCGATCGCCATGGCAGGGCTCGACCTGCTCGTCCACCGCGGCGGAGACCGCACGGGCCTGGAGCAGGAGGTGCTCACGACGCTCGACGGGATCGAGGCGTCCGGTTTCCTCGAGCACCTCAAGCTGCCCCACTACGTCGACTTCCGCTCGCTCCTGGACCGTAAGCGCGCCGTGCGCGAGGCGCGGGAGGAGGCCCGATGACGATCACGGAGACGACCGCGCTGCGCACGCTCGCGGGCGCGGACGACCGGTCCGGCATCTTCGACGAGCTGTCCAAACGGGAGGTGCGCCGGGCGGTGCTGACCGCCGTCGCGGTCCCCGGGTACCAGGTGCCGTTCGGCTCCCGCGAGATGCCGGTCGCGCGCGGCTGGGGGTCCGGCGGCCTGCAGGTGACGATGGCGCTCGTCGGCGCCGGCGACCGCCTCAAGGTCATCGACCAGGGCGAGGACGACGGCGTCAACGCCGCCAACCTGCGCCGCCTGGTCGTCGGCAACGTCGGCTGCGCCCAGGAGACCGACACCCGCGCGGCCACCCTCATCCAGTCCCGGCACCGGATCCCCGAGACCCCACTGCGCGCCGACCAGATCCTGGTACTTCAGGTGCCGATACCCGAGCCGATGCGCTTCGTCGAGGGCGACATCGGGGAGCAGCGCCGCATGCACGCCGAGGCCGACTACGCCCGTGCCTGGGTGGCGCTCTATGAGGACGTCGTCCGCAACGGCGTCATCACCCGGGTGGCGGGCTACCCGTCCCTGGTGAACGGCAGGTACGTGATCTCGCCGAGCCCGATCCCCCGCTTCGACGTGCCCAAGCTGGATCGCTCGGAGCACCTGACCCTGTTGGGGGCGGGCCGAGAGAAGCGGATCTACGCCGTGCCGCCGCACACCACGGTCGAGCCGCTGACCTTCGAGGACGTGCCGTTCGAGGTCGAGCACACGCCCGGTGCCGTCTGCCGGCACTGCGGGACGGGCGAGGCCTACCTCGTCGAGGTGCCCGCGGTCGACGGCTCGGTGACCTGGGTGTGCAGCGACACCGACTTCTGCTCGCGCAACCGTACGGAAGGAGATGCCCGATGAACGTCGCCGCTCCGATGCGCACCACCGGCCGGCGGGTCACCGGCTGGGCGCTCAAGGTGGCCGGGCTCGGCCGGATCTACGGAGATCCCGGACCCGGGTCGCTGGCCGGCACCGGACCCGGCGCGGGCACGTCGGTGTCGCCGCTGACCGGCGCGGTGGTCGCCGCGTGGGACGTCTCGTTCGACGTCTCCCCCGGCGAGGCGCTCGGCGTCGTCGGTGAGTCGGGGTCCGGCAAGTCGACCGTCATGCGCTGCCTCGCCGGTGACGAACGGCCGACCGGCGGAAGCGCGTACCTGCGCGAAGCCGGGGACGGAGACCTCTTCGCGCTCGACGACGGCGAACGGCGACGGCTGCGAATCGACAAGATCGCGGTCGTGTACCAGGACCCGGCCGCCGGGCTCAACCTCGGCGTCAGCGCCGGGGGCAACATCGCCGAGCCGCTCATCGCCGCCGGCGGACGCCACTTCGGCCGCATCCGCGACCGCGCCGCCGAACTGCTCGAACGCGTCGAGGTGCCGCTCGACCGCATGGACGACCCGGTGCGCACGTTCTCCGGCGGTATGCGCCAGCGCGTGCAGATCGCCAAGGCGCTGGCCAACCGGCCGCCCGTCCTGCTGCTCGACGAGCCGACGACCGGCCTGGACGCCTCCGTGGCCGCCGGCGTGCTCGACCTGCTCCGCGGCCTGCTGGAGGAGCTGGGCGTCGCCGCGGTCGTCGTGTCGCACGACTTCACCGTCATCGAGATGCTGACCAGGAGGGTTCTGGTGATGCAGCACGGCCGGGTGGTCGAGTCGGGCCTCACCGACCAGCTGCTGGAGGACCCGCAGCACCCGTACAGCCAGCGGCTCGTCGCGGCGGCCCGCGGATGAGCCCGGCGAACGTCCTGGCCGTCCGCGGCCTGGCCAAGTCCTTCACCCTCCACACGATCGACGGCCGCGACGTCGAGGCGCTGCGCGGCGTCGACCTCGACGTCGCCGCGGCCGAGCACGTCGCCCTCGCCGGGACCTCGGGCGCGGGCAAGTCCTCGCTGCTGCGCTGCGTGTACCGGACGTACCTGCCGAGCGCGGGGTCGATCCTGCTGCGCACCTCGTCCGGGCTCGTCGTCGACCTCGCGGCGCTGTCCGACCCCGAGGTCGCCGACCTGCGCGGCCGTGAGCTGGGCTACGTCTCGCAGTTCCTGCGGTCCGAGCCGCGCCGGTCCGTCCTCGACGTCGTCGCCCGCGCCGGGACGGGCCGGGGGATGGATCCCGCCACGGCCCGCGAGGCCGCCGCGGTGGCGCTGCGCCGGCTCGGCATCGACGAGCGCCTGTGGGCGATGCACACGACCGTGCTGTCCGGCGGGCAGAAGCAGCGCGTCAACCTCGCCGCCGGCACCATCTCGCCGCCTCGGCTGCTGCTGCTCGACGAGCCCGTGTCCGCGCTCGACCCGGCCAACCGGGAGGCCGTGCTCGCGATGATCGCCGAGCTGACCGAGGCCGGGGTCGCGGTGCTGTCGGTCTTCCACGACCTCGACGCGATCGAACGGCTGGCCACTCGCGTGGTCGTCCTCGACGACGGCCGCGTCGCCGCCGACGGCGCACCGTCCCACGTTCTTCCCGCCCTGCACCTGGAGGTGGCCCGATGACCGTTTCCACATCCACGTATCCGCCCGCGACCGGCACGCCCGGCGCGGTGACCGTCCTGGTCCACGGCCGGGCGGTGCTCCCGGACCGGGTGATCGACGACGCCCGCGTCGTGGTCGAGGACGGGCTGATCGCCGAGGTCGGCCCGGCGTCTCCCGGAGCCGTGCCCGCCGGTGCGGTCGACCTGCGCGGCGCCCTGCTGCTGCCGGGCATCGTCGACACCCACAGCGACGGCCTGGAGACCGAGCTGCGGCCCCGCCCCGGCGCGGAGTTCGACCTCGACTTCGCCGTCACGAGCTTCGAGGGCCGGGTCCGCTCCGCCGGCGTGACCACCGTCTTCCACGGCGTCGCCTACGAGGACCACATCCGCAAGGGCCGTACGGTCGAGCGGGCCCGGCTCCTCGACGCGGCGAGGCGGAGGCGGGCCGCGTCCGGCCGCGCGCTCGTCGACCATCGCGCCCTCTACCGGCTCGACGCGAGGGACCCGGCCGGGCTCGCGGCCCTCGACGCCGTCCTCACG
>NZ_JBHLZP010000609.1:0-4489 GCF_042429965.1 Actinoallomurus acaciae | reverse complement strand
GTGGTGTCGTGGCGATCGAGGAAGCCGGTGTCGATGGCGCCGGCGAGGAACGCCTCGTGCCGGAGCGTGGCGACGAGCTGGTCGCGGTTGGTCACCGGGCCGTGGACGCGCGCCCCGGCCAGGGCCGTGGCCAGACGCCGCACGGCCGCGCCGCGCGTGGGCGCGTACGCGATCACCTTGGCGAGCATCGGGTCGTAGTGGGTGGAGATCGCGCTGCCGGACACCACGCCGGAGTCCAGCCGCAGCCCGTACGAGCCGGGCGCGCGGAACTCCGCGTCCACGCCGGGGACGGCGAACGTGTGCAGCGTGCCGCTGTGCGGCCGGTACCCCTCCGCGGGGTCCTCGGCGTAGAGACGGGCCTCGATCGCGTGGCCGGAGGCGCGCGGCGGGTCCTTCAGCGCGGCGCCCTCGGCCACCTCGATCTGCAGGGCCACCAGGTCGACGCCGTACACGCACTCGGTGACCGGATGCTCGACCTGCAGGCGCGTGTTGACCTCGAGGAAGAAGAAACCGCCGTCCGGGGCCAGCATGAACTCCACCGTGCCGGCGCCCTCGTACCCGATGGCGCGGGCGGCCGCGGCGGCCGCCTCGCACAGGCGCTGGCGCAGCTCCGTGTCGATCGCGGGTGAGGGGGCCTCCTCGATCACCTTCTGGTGGCGGCGCTGGATCGAGCACTCCCGCTCCCCCAGCGTCCAGACCGTGCCGTGGGTGTCGGCGAGCACCTGGACCTCGATGTGGCGGGCGCCGGTCAGCAGCGGCTCGCAGAAGACCGCGGGGTCGCCGAACGCCGACTCCGCCTCGCGGCGCGCCGACTCCAGCGCCCCGGCCAGCTCACCGGCGTCCCGTACGACCCGCATGCCGCGCCCGCCACCGCCGGCCGACGCCTTGACGAGCACCGGGAAGTCGCCGATCGCGTCCGGGTCGAGGTCGGGCAGCACGGGCACGCCCGCGTCGCGCATGAGCCGCTTGGCCTCGGTCTTGAGGCCCATCGCCGCGATCGCCTTCGGCGGCGGGCCCACCCAGGTCAGGCCGGAGGCGAGGACCGACTCGGCGAACGCGGCGTTCTCGGACAGGAAGCCGTACCCGGGGTGGACGGCGTCCGCGCCGGCGGCGCGGGCCGCGCCGAGGATCGCCTCCTGGTCCAGGTACGTCTCGGCGGGCGACGCGCCGGGCAGGCGTACGGCGCGGTCGGCCTCGATCGCGTGCGGCAGTGCGGCGTCCGGGTCGGAGAACACCGCGACGGTCTCGATGCCGAGGTCACGGCAGGTGCGGAAGATCCGGCGGGCGATCTCGCCCCGGTTGGCCACGAGCAGTCTGGAGATCATTCGCTCAAATCCTGAAGACGCCGAAGCCGCCCGCCTGCTCGGCAGGCTCGGCGGCGCTGTTGATCGCGGACAGGCACAGCCCGAGAACGGTGCGGGTGTCGCGCGGGTCGATCACGCCGTCGTCATAGAGCCGCCCGGACAGGAAGAACGGCAGCGACTCCGACTCGATCTGTGCCTCGACCATCGCGCGCATCTGGGCGTCGGCCTCCTCGTCGAACGCCTGGCCGCGTGCCTGCGCGGCCTGGCGGCCGACGATGGACAGCACGCCGGCGAGCTGTGCCGGGCCCATGACCGCCGACTTCGCGCTCGGCCAGGTGAACAGGAAGCGCGGGGCGTACGCCCGGCCGCACATCCCGTAGTTGCCCGCGCCGTAGGAGGCGCCCATGACGACGGTCAGGTGCGGAACCCGGCTGTTGGACACCGCGTTGATCATCGTGGCGCCGTGCTTGATGATGCCGCTCTGCTCGTACTCCCGGCCGACCATGTAGCCGGTGGTGTTCTGCAGGAAGAGCAGCGGGGTGCCGGTCTGGTTCGCGAGCTGGATGAACTGCGCGGCCTTCTGCGACTCCGGCCCGAACAGCACGCCGCGCGCGTTGGCGAGCACGCCGATCGGATAGCCGTGCAGGACCGCCCAGCCGGTGACGAGGCTGCTGCCGTACAGCGGCTTGAACTCGTCGAAGTCCGATCCGTCGACGATCCGCGCGATCACCTCGCGCGGGTCGAAGGGGATCTTCAGGTCCTCCGGGACGATGCCGAGCAGCTCTTCCTCGTCGTACCGCGGCGGCCGTACGGGCAGCGGCGCGCGCCCGCGCTTGCGCCAGTTGAGCCGGGCCACGATCCGGCGGCCGATCCGCAGCGCGTCGTACTCGTCGGCCGCCATGTGGTCGGCCAGGCCGCTCGTGCGGGCGTGCATCTCGGCGCCGCCGAGCTCCTCGTCGCCGGACTCCTCGCCGGTGGCCATCTTCACCAGCGGCGGGCCGCCGAGGAAGACCTTGGCGCGGTCCTTGACCATGACGACGTGGTCGCTCATCCCGGGCAGGTACGCGCCGCCGGCGGTCGAGTTGCCGAAGACCAGGGCGATCGTCGGGATGCCGGCGGCGGACAGCCGGGTGAGGTCGCGGAAGATCCGGCCGCCGGGGATGAAGATCTCCTTCTGCGTGGGCAGGTCGGCGCCGCCGGACTCGACCAGGTTGATCAGCGGAAGGCGGTTCTCCAGCGCGATGTCGGCGGCGCGGAACGTCTTGGCCATGGTCCAGGGGTTGCTGGACCCGCCGCGCACGGTCGGGTCGCTCGCGACGATCACGCACTCGACGCCCTCGACCACGCCGACGCCGCTGACCAGGCTCGCGCCCACGGCGAAGCCCTGGCCTTGTCCGCCTCCGGCGGAACCACTCCCCCAGGCGGCGAGCGGGGACAGCTCCAGGAAGGGCGAGTCGGGGTCGATGAGAAGCTCGATGCGCTCGCGGGCGAGGAGCTTGCCACGGGCGCGGTGCCGCTCGACGTACTTCGGCCCGCCCCCGGCCACCGCCTTGGCCTGCTCGGCCTCGAGCTCGGCGACTTTGGCCAGCATCGCCGCCCGCCGTTCGGCGTACGCGTCGCCGGCCGGGTCGAGCCCGCTGGTGAGAACCGTCATCCCTCATCCTTCGTCGTCGCGGGCCTCCGACGCGGGCCCGTGATCGAGTATGGCCAAGCACCGTGCGCGGGGAAAGATCGCGCTCCGATGAGACGAATCTCATTCGGCGCGGCGGTCGTCGCCCGCCCGCTCCCGGATGCCGAATACCCCGGCGAACCTCCGGTACATCCTCTCGGCCCCGCCGTCGTCTCGTACGGACGGGGCGGCCGGGCCACGGTCGTACGGTCCGATCCGGCGCCGCCGGTTCGACCGCCGGATCACGCTTCACGGCCGAGGGCGTCAACTTTGGTTGACAGATGCCCGGCCGTCAACCTATGTTGACACCATGAGCGATGGAGTACAGCTCGCCCAGGAGGCGAGCAGTCGCGACCCGGCGGTCGGGCTGCGGGCGGTTCGCGCGTTGCGCGAGCTCGCCGAGCGGCTCGAGGCGCTGCAGGTCGGCAACGCACGCGACCAGGGGTGGTCCTGGCAGGAGATCGCGGTCTGCCTCGGCGTCAGCCGGCAGGCGGTCCACAAGAAACACGGCGGCGGCCGGCGGATTCTCGGTAAGGAGCGGTAGGGATGTTCGAGAGGTTCACCAAGGACGCCCGCGAGGTCGTGGTGCGGGCGCAGGAGGAGGCCCGCCTGCTGCACCGGCCGTTCGTCGGCACCGAGCACCTCCTGCTGGCGATGCTGGAGGCCGGCGACGGGCCGAGCGCCGAGGCGCTGCGCGACCGGGGCGCCGACCCGGCCGACGTCCGCCGGCGGATCGCCGGTCTCGTCGATGGCGACGCGCTCGACCCGGCCGCCCTGGCGACGCTGGGGATCGACCTGGATGAGGTGCGCCGCGTGACCGAGGCGACCTTCGGCCCGGGCGCGCTCGACTCACCGGGCCGCCGGCCGCCCCGGCAGGGCCACATCCCGTTCGACAAGGGGGCCAAGAAGGCACTCGAACTCTCCCTGCGCGAGGCCGTGCGCCTCGGCCACAAGAGCCTCGGCACGGGCCACCTGCTGCTCGGCCTCACCCGCGAGGGCGAGGGCATGGCCGCGCGCGTGCTCGTGGCCTCCGGCGTCGATCTCACCGCCCTGCGCGACGACGTCACCCACCTCATCTCCACCGAGGCGGCCTGCCCCCCACCCGCCGGAAACCTGACCACGAGGGCGAGGCCACCCGGGCACTCGCGGCATCCAGCCTCGGGCCCACCGGCCTACGCGACCACGTCACCCACCTCATCTCCACCGAGGCGGCCTGCCCCCCACCCGCCGGAAACCTGAGGGGCCGCGCCGGTTTCCGGCGGGATGTCCGGTCCTGGCAGACTGCCATCCAATGCGGGCGATTCACGATCATGACGAGCTGGCGGAGCTGTGCGCGGGCGACACGCTGTGTCTCTGGGCGGCCCAGGGCCTCGACGGGCGCGGGCGCGCCTGGGCGAGTGACGACGGGCGCGCGGTCGCCGTCGCCGGGCAGCACATCTCCCGCCGGGACCGGATCGCCGTCCGCGGGCGGGCCGACGTCGCCGTTCCCCTGGTCGAGCGCGTCCTGGCCGAGGTC
>NZ_JBHLZP010000608.1:0-4495 GCF_042429965.1 Actinoallomurus acaciae | reverse complement strand
GCTCCGCCCGCAGCAGGGCGTCTTCCAGGTCGGCGCGGAGGACGCGGCGGCCGTCCGCGCGCACCAGATCGGGGAGGCGCCCGTCCGGGCCCGCCTCGGTGAGGATCTCGGCGGTCCCGTCGGGTCGTACCCGGCCCCGTTCCCCCGTACGCCGGGACCCCTCCCAGACGTCGCCGGGCACGCCCTCGGGCGGTACGCGGCCGTGCCCGTCCAGCACGACGGGTCCGCCGCCCGCCGCGAGCCGGTCGCGCAGGCGCCGTTCGTCCTCCTCGGGGCGCAGGGGCAGCGTCGCGAGAGGAGCGCCCGGGTCGGCGCTCACGGCGGCGAGCAGCGTACGCAGATGTTCCACCATCCGCTCGGCGGTCGCGCGGTCGAACAGGTCGGTGTCGAAGACGAGCGCTCCGCGCAGGTGGCCGGGGTGCTCCCAGACGTGCAGTTCGAGGTCGAAGCGGGTGGACTCCTCCTCGTCGTCGACCCGTTCGACGTCCAGCCCGCCCAGCTCCAGATGCTGGCCCGCGAAGTTCTGCAGCGCGAACAGGACCTGGAAGAGCGGGTTCCCGCCGTCCTCCCGGCCGGGCCGCAGCCGCTCGATGATCTTCTCGGTGGGGGTGTCCTGGTGGGCGAGCACGTCGAGCGTCGCCGTGCGGACGCGGCCGAGCAGTTCGGCGAACGCGGGCTCGCCCGTGAGGTCCACGCGAACCGGGAGCGTGTTGACGAACAGGCCGAGCAGCGGGGCGACCTGCTCGTTCTCCCGGTTCGCCAGGAGGGTGCCGATGACCAGGTCGCCGCCCGCACCGTACCGGTGCAGCAGCGCGCTCCACGCCGCGAGCACCGTCATGTAGAGGGAGGCGCCGTGCCGCCTCCCGACGGCGCGGATGGCGTCGCTCGTCTCCGGGGAGAGCGCGAAGTCGACGCGAGCGCCGCGGAAGGTCGGCTCCTGCGGGCGTGGCCGGTCGGTCGGCAGGGCGAGGCGCGGCGGGTTCGCGCCGAGGCGGGACCGCCAGTGGTCCAGCTCGGCGTCGAGGGCGTCGCCGGTCAGCGTGGCGCGCCGCCACTCGGCGTAGTCGGCGTACTGGATGGCCGGTTCGGGCAGGGGGACGTCGCGGTAGGCCGCGTCCAGCTCGCCGACGAGGACGCCGAGCGACCAGCCGTCGGTCGCGATGTGGTGCTGGCAGAGCATCAGCAGGTGGTCATCGGCCGCGAGCCGCAGCAGCCTCACGCGCAGCGGCGGCCCGGCGGCCAGGTCGAACGGCGCCCGTACGAACTCCCCGACGAGCGTCGCGACGGCCGGGTCCCGCGTCACCGGCGACGGCCCGTCCGCAGGCGGTGCGGCGAGCGCGATCCGGTCGAACGGCACCGGCAGCCGGTCGTGCACACGCTGCCGCAGCTCGCCGCCCTCGTCGGTGTAGGTGGTGCGGAGGATCTCGTGCCGGTCGGTCACCCGCTCCAGGGCCCGTTCCAGCCGCTCGGGGTCGAGCCGTCCGCACAGGCGCAGCAACAGCGGCACGTGGTACGACGGGTTGGCCCGGTCCAGGCGGTGGAAGAACCACATCCGCTCCTGGGCGTACGACGCGGGGAACTCCAGCATGGTCGGCACTCCTCTCACCGCCCGGCGGCGCGGCGGCGCGGGCTCACGGCGATCGGGCCGGACGCGGGCGAGTCCTCCGCGCGCACCTCCTCGATCACCCGGATGAGCCCGCGCACGGTCGGGTCGCCCGCGTCGAAGAACCGGCGTACGGACAGGGCGACACCGAGCTCCTCGCGGAGCCGGGTGACGAGCTGCATCGCCAGCAGCGACTCGCCGCCCAGGTCGAAGAAGCTGTCGTTCACCCCGACCCGGTCGACACCGAGGATGGTCTGCCAGGCCCGCGCGACGACGCGTTCGAGGTCGGTGGACGGCTCGGCGTACGGCGTCGACAGCTCCGGACGCCGGTTGAAGGCCGAACCACCGCCGAACAGGCCACCACCCGAGCTCGCGGCGTCCTCTCCCGGCGTCTCGGCCGCCTCCTCGCGTGGCGCTTTCCGGGCGGGAACGACCTTCAGCGCGACGGCCCCCAGCCGGTCCAGCCCGGCGAGGCCGTCGAGCGCGCCCGGCACGACCTCGACGGTCGCCCCGGCCTCCTCCAGGAGGCGCACGTGCCGGTCGCGTTCGGCGTCGAGCGCGCGGCGCCGCGCGGTGAGCAGCGCGTGGTCGGCATCCTGTGCCACGTCCGGGTCCCGGGGGTGGGCGCGGACGTCGGCGTACCCCTCGCTCGCGAGCAGGTCGGCCCAGCGGCCGGGCGGGAGCAGCGGCGAGTGCCGCCGCAGGTCGTCGGCGAAGTACCACCAGCCCGCGTACAGGCCGGCGGTCATCATCGACGGCCGCCGCTGCCGCGCGGCCTCGATCAGGAACAGCTCGCCGCCCGGTGCCAGCGACGCGCGGACGTGGCCCAGCGTCTCCCGCAGGTCGGGTGTCGCGTGCAGCACGTTGAAGGCGAGCACGACGTCGAACTCCCCGGCCGGGTATCCCTGGGGCGCGGGGTCGGCGGAGATGTCGAGCACGCCGAAGCGCATGAAGTCGATCGCGCGTTCGGCCGCGGCCCGCTGCGCGGCGAGGACGAACGAGCGGCCGAGGTCGGTGAAGTGGTACTCCACGTCCGGGATGCCCTTGAGGGCGTCCGCGACCTCCCAGGTGAGGTAGCCGCGGCCGGCGCCGACCTCCAGGACTCGCAGTGGCCCTCCGCGGGCGCGCCGCGCGACGGCCTGCGCGACGAGCCGCGTGTGCACGGCGACGTCGCTGACGCCGACCCGGCGGTCGACGGCCGCCTGGGAGATGTCGCTGTCGCCGTCCGGGAGCAGGACCTGATGGCCTTCCACGCGTCCGGCGAACACGTCGGCGTACCGCGCGGCGCAGCGGTCGAGCAGGTCGAGCTCGTCGGCGTGGCCGGGGTGGCCGGCGAGGATCGCGGCGCGCAGTTCGCCGACGCCGTCCGGTCCGTCGATCACGACCCGGCCGTCGCCGTCGTGGGTGAGGTGGCCGTCGTCCTCCAGCATGGCGAGCATGGCGTCCAGGAAGGGCCGGTAACCGGGCACGACCTGGAGCACGGCCGCGATGTCGTCGGCCGTGCGCGGCTCGCCGGTGACCCCCGCCGTGCGCAGGAGGCGCAGCGCGTAGAGCGCGCACAGCCGGTCCAGGTCCCGCTGGAGCTCCGGTGGAGTCCGCTCGATCCGGATGCGCCCGCGCAGGATCTCCTCATCCTCCTCCCGCCGGCGGGCCTCGTCGTCCCACCCGGTGTCCTCGGCGGACGCGGTGGACTCGCCGGGCCCGTCCGGCTCGGTGACCAGCAGCCGGCCGCGCGTACGGCGGGCCAGGTCGAGGGCGTGCGCGAACGCCGGGTCGCGCAACCCACCGGGGACCGGCGAGGTGCCCCCGGGCGCCTCGGCCCGGGCAGGCGGATTCAGCCAGTAGCGCCGCCGCTGGAAGGGGTAGCCGGGCAGCGGCACACGGCGGCGCGGCCGGTCGCCGTACGGGGCGTGCCGGTCGATGGGTCCGCCGGCCGCCCACACGGTGCCGAGCGCGTTCAGGAGGGCCTCTGCGTCGTCGTGGGCGTCGCGGGGGTGCCGCATCGCGGGGACGATGACGGCCTCGCGGCCGAGCTGGATGCCCGCCAGGCGGCTGAGCCCGCGCCCCGGACCGGCCTCCACGAACACCGGCCGGTGTTCGGCCTGGATCCGGGCGACGCCGTCGGCGAACCGGACGGTCTCACGGGTGTGCCGCAGCCAGTACGCCGGATCGGTGGCCTGCCCGGGTGTGATCCAGGTGCCGGTGACGTTGGACACGAACGGCGTGCGCGGCTCGCGCAGGGTGACGCGGGACAGGGCGTTCTCGTACTCGGGCAGAATCGAGTCGAGCATCGGGGAGTGCACGGCGGTGGGCACCCGCAGCCTGCTGTGGTCGACGCCGTCGGCCTCCAGCCGCCGTTCCAGCGCCTCGATCTGTTCGACGGGCCCGGACACCGAGCAGTGCAGGGGGCCGTTGACGGTGGCGAGCGAGAGCTCCCCGGTCAGGTAATGCTCGACCGCGTCCGGGGCCAGCAGCACACTCGTGGTCGCGCCGCCCGCGAGCGTCAACAGTCGCTCCCGCTCGGCCACCAGCGGCAGCGCGTCCTCCAGGTCCATCACCCCGGCTAGGCACGCGGCGGTGTACTCGCCCAGGCTGTGGCCGAGCAGCGCGACCGGCCGGACGCCGTACGCCTCCAGCTGCCGGGCGATCGCGTACGAGACCGCGACCACGCCGGGGAAGCCGCCGCCGTTCTCGTCGAGCCAGGTTCCGGAGTCCCGGCCGAGGATGGCGGCGCAACGGCCGAGCTCGGCACGGAACACCTCGGCGTCCAGGTCCCGTCCCATCGACGCGTACTGCGTGCCGCCTCCGGGCAGGAGGAAGGCCGCCGGACGGGCGGCCGCCGTGTGGTCCGTGGCGGAGCGCAGGAGGCGGGCGGCGGTGACGGCGTCGCGG
>NZ_JBHLZP010000607.1:4683-5016 GCF_042429965.1 Actinoallomurus acaciae | reverse complement strand
ATGGGCTGGGAGCAGCGCCACACCATCGACTGGAACGCCCCGGCGGTCCCGGCGCCCGCCCCCGCACCGACCGGCTACGATCCCGCCGCGGCCGACGCCTACCTCGCCCAGCTGGTGCTGCGCGTGGAGGGACCCCTGGACCCGGACCGGCTGGCCACGGCGGCCACCGCCGCGCTCGGCCGACACCCGGCCCTGCGGATCGCGGTCGCCCCGCGCTCCGGCGGAGACGGCGCGCCGGTGGCGCTGGTGGTGGACGGGCTGACGGTCCCGTTCACCGTCGTCGACCTGTCCGGGCACGACCCGGACCGGCGTGCCGCCGAGCTCGACCGGCTG
>NZ_JBHLZP010000607.1:0-4496 GCF_042429965.1 Actinoallomurus acaciae | reverse complement strand
CGCCGTACCGTGACGCCGTCGTGCACCGCCTGGCCCGCGACACCGGCGCCGCACGGGCCGCCTGGGCCCGTGCCCTGGCGAGCCTGGAGGAGGGCACTCTCGTGGCCCCGCAGGCGGGACCGAGCGGGCCGGAACTGCCCCGGCGGATCGACCGCGTCCTCGACCCCGCCGCCGCCCGCGCACTGTCCGCGCTGGCCCGGAGCACCGACGTCACCCTGTCCACGATCGTGCAGGTGTGCTGGGCGCTGGTGCTCGGCCGGCATACCGGAACCGCCGACGTCGTCTTCGGCACCACCGTCTCCGGCCGGGACGCCGAACTCGACGGGGCCGAGCGGATGGTCGGCCTGTTCATCAACACCGTGCCCGTACGGGTCCGGCTCGACCGCCCGGAGACCGTACGCGAGCTGCTCGTACGCGTGCAGGCCGAGCAGGCCGGCCTGCTGGAGGCCCATCACCTGGGACTGGAGGAGATCCGGGCACACGCCGGTCCGGGCGGGGAGCTGTTCGACACGCTGACCGTCGTCGAGACCTACCCCCTCGACGCGGAGGCCCTGGACGACGCCCTGGCCCGTGCGGGGCTGCGGAGCCGCGGCGCGGCCATGAACAGCTCGACGCACTACCCGCTGACCCTCATCGCCGCGCCTGGCGAGGCAGGGCTGCGGCTGAGCCTGCACCACCGGCCGGACGCGGTCGGCGACGCCGACGCGTGTCACCTCGCCGGGCAGCCGCGAGGCCACGAGCGCGAACGGGTCGTCGGTCTCGTCCCAGGGCACCAGCTCCAGGTCGAGCCCGCCGGCCGGCGACGCCTGCGCCGCCGGCAGCTCCAGCCGGGGCACGACCATGAACGGGTCGCCGGCGGCCGGCATGACGAGGCACGTCAGGCGTTCGAGCTGGACGGCCTCGTAGCCGGTGACATAGCGCAGGTCGGGCCCCGGTGTCAGGAACACCGCACCCAGGCCGGACGCGGCGACCTTCTCCCGCGCCCGCGTGAGACGCTCGGGCTCGAAAGCTGATTTCGCACTGGTCAACGTGCCACCTCATCCTCGTTGCGGGCCTGCCGGAAATCTACCCGTCCCGGCGGGCCCCGACCGCCCGGGCGAACCGGCGGGTGATCGCCGATGCCGGTGACCTCGGGCGCAGGAGGCGATCGCGAGTGATCGCTGTCCGCGATCGCTTCATCGCGGAGGGTGTGAATCGCTAGGATATGGCCATGGTGTACGCCGCGCGAGCGCGTCCGCCATGTCCCGTTTCGCATCCGCCACGACCCCCGGAAACCAGGTTCGGTCACCCTTCCGCCGCCCCGGAGCCACTACTGTGAGTGTCCGTCCGGGTGCAGACGATCACCTCGAAAGCGGTCACATGGGCATCCCTCACGACCACGACGGCTCCGGGGTCGAGCGTGCCGCCACCTTGGCGGACACCGTCGACCGGCTCCGGGCCGAGCTCGAGCAGACGCACGCCGTCGCCCGCCGCACGGCCATCCTCGAACAGGCGAAGGGCCTGCTCGCCGAGCGGCTCGGCTGCGGCGTCGCCGCGGCCCACTCCCACCTCCTGGAGATCTCGCGTGACAGCGGGGTCTCCCCCGAGGTCGCCGCCCGGTTACTCCTCACTCCCGAGCCCGGCGGCGAGGACGCCCCTCCTCCCGGCGTCCTGTCCCCCGGCGTGCCGGACGCCGACCTCACCGCCCGCCTGCGCGCCGGCGCACGGCCACGCGTCACGCCCTCCCCCGGTCCCGCGCCGCCGGCCGCCGGCGACCCCGAGGCGCGGCTCGAACAGACCCAGCGCATCGGCAACCTCGGCTGGGGGCTGTGGGACCTGACCGGCGGCCGGATCCACTGGTCCGACCAGCTCTATCGCATCTTCGGCCGCGACCCCGCCGAGGGCCCGTTGCCGCTCGAACGCCTGGCCGAGCAGGTCGTTCCCGGTGACGTGCCACTGGTCGTCCACCTGGTCCGCACGCTGCTCGACGGCAGCGAGAGGATCGACAACGAGATCCGCGTCCTGCGCGGCGAGGAGACCCGCGACGTACGGTTCATGGGCGAGCCGGTCCTGGACTCCTTCGGCACGCCCGCGGCCATCCGGTGCGTCTGCCAGGACGTCACGCGCTGGCGCCTCGGCGAGCGGGCGCTCAAGGCCTCCCGCGTGCAACTGGAGCGCCGCCTCATCGCCGCCGAGCGCCACCAGGCGATCGAGATGCAGCGGTCGATCCTCCCGCTGCCCGAGGGCATCGTCGAAAAGCCGGGGCTGCGCGCGGCCGTGCGCTACCTGCCGGCGGGCCACTCGGCGCGGGTCGGCGGCGACTGGTACGAGACGACGGCCATCGACGGTGAGGGGGTCTTCCTCGCCATCGGCGACGTGTCCGGGCACGGCCTGAACGCCGCCGCGGCGATGGCCCGGCTGCGCAACGGCCTGAGCGGGCTGGCGTTCTCCGGCGCGCCGCCGGACCGGCTGCTGGGCTGGCTCAACCGGCTGACGCTGCACTGGCCGACGTCCCTGACCGCCACCGTGCTGGCGGGCCGGTACGACCCGGACGAGCGCGCGCTCACCTGGGCCCAGGCGGGTCACCTGCCGCCCGTGCTCATCCGCGAGGGCAAGGCCGTCACCCTCGACCCGCCGGAGGGCATCCTGCTCGGCGCGATACACGAGCCGGAGTTCGCGGTGGAGACGACCTCGCTCGAACCCGGCGACCTGCTGCTGCTCTACACCGACGGGCTCATCGAACGCCGCGAGCGCGGCCTGCAGGAGGGACTGGACCTGCTGGTCCACGCGGCGTCCACCACCGGCTCCCACGACCCGGAGGGCGTGCTGGACCACGTCCTGGACGCCTTCGGCGCCCCCAACCCCAACGACGACACCTGCGTGGTCGCCATCCAGATCGAGTGACTCCGGCGGGCCGCCGTACGGCCGGGGCCGGTCTCGACGTCCCCGCCCGCGGCAGAACGGCCGAGCCTCGAGACAGGCCCTAACCGCTCGCGGCCGGGTCCTCCGGGCCGGACGGCGCCGCGGTGGCGTCGGTCGTCTCATCGCCTCGGTCGGCGTTCGCGACCGCCGGGGGCACGGTCTCGGCCCACTCGGCCCAGTCGGCCAGCGCCTGGTACATCCGGATCGCCGCCTCCACGGCCACGCGCATGGACTTGGTCTGCATGCTGTCGCCGAAGTCACCGCGGTCCTTGGCCGCGGCGTACGTCCGCGCCATGGCGGCGGTCTCGGCGAAGAACCGCCGCTCACGCCGCAGATGCTCGCGCAGCTCGTCCGGCTCCATGAGCCAGAAGAAGAACGACCGGAGCACCGACTCGGTGCGCAGGGTGTGGTCGACGTCGCCCGCGGCCAGCCAGCGGCGTACCTCGGCCAGGCCGGCATCGGTGATCCGGTACGCCTTCCGGCCCCGCGGGCCGCGGCTGTCCACCTCGATCATCCCGGCGCCGGCGAGCCGTGAGAGCTCGGCGTAGATCTTCGGGTGCTGGGCCGGCCACACCGGGCCGAGGGCCTCCTCGAAGCGCCGGGCCAGGTCGTACCCACTGGCCGGGCCTTCGGCGAGCAGCCCGAGCAATCCATGGCGCAGGGACAAGACGGCACCTCTCCGGACTCGATCGTGGGCTCCATCTTGACATGTCCCCTGGACCACCTCGATGATCCACATGTCCCTAGGTACATGTCCTTCGGAACATGTACCCTCGAACACGTGAGGTGATTCATGAGCACGAACACGCGCGCCGTCTTCGTCACGGGAGCGGCCGGAGGCATCGGGACCGCCACGGCCCGGGCCCTGTCCGAGCGCGGGTACCGGGTCTACGCCGGTGTCCGCGCCGAGGCCCCGCACCTGCGCGATCTGGACGGCGTCGAGCAGGTGCGGATCGACGTCACCGATCCGGACAACGTCGCGGCCGCGGCCGACGAGGTCGCCCGGCGGCAGGACGGCGAGGGTCTGGCCGGTGTCGTCAACAACGCCGGCGTCATCGTCCAGGGCCCGCTGGAGCTGGTGCCGGCCGAGGAGCTGCACCGGCAGTTCGCCATCAACGTCTTCGGACCCGCCGAGGTCACCCGCGCGTTCGCGCCGCTGCTCCGGGCGGGAGGCGGCCGTCTGATCAACATCAGCGCGCCGACGGCGAGGCTCGCGATGCCGTTCGCCGGTCCGATCTCGGCGAGCAAGGCCGCGCTGGACGCCCTGTCCGACGCCGCGCGGGTCGAGCTCGCCGCGCAGGGCGTCGCGGTGATCACCGTCGTCCCGGGATCGGTGGAGACCGGGATCTTCACCAAGGCGAGCGCCGCCGCCGAGACCGCCCTCGCCGCCGCCGACCCGGCGCGTCTCGCGCTGTACCGGCGGCAGATCGAGGCCGTGGACGCCGCCGTCGCCCGGATGCGGGGCGCCAAGCCGGACCGGGTCGCCCGCACGATCGTCCGGGCGCTGGAGGCGAACCGCCCCCGGCCCCGGTACGCGGCCGGCTCCGACGTACGGCCCGCGCTGATCCTGGCCCGGCTGCCCTTCCGCCTCCGCG
>NZ_JBHLZP010000606.1:0-4500 GCF_042429965.1 Actinoallomurus acaciae | reverse complement strand
CTCGCCGGCACGCCGCAGGTCGAGCCGGTCGGGGTCGGCGAACACCGCGGGGTCCCGGTTGGCCGCGGCCGGGTCGACGAGCACGCCGCTGCCCGCCGGGACCAGCGTGTCCCCGATCCGCAGGTCCCGGGTCGCGGCGCGCAGGAGGGGGTCGTTCGGCGGGTGCAGCCGCAGCAGCTCCTCGACCGCCGACGGGATCAGCTCGGGCGCGGCGCACAGCGCGGCGTACACCTCCGGTTCGCGCAGCAGGACGTGGATGACCGCGCCGAGCTGGTTGAGCGTGGTCTCGTTGCCGGCGATGAGCAACTGCACCGCGAGGGTCGCCAGCTCGAAGTCCGGTGAGCGCTCGCCGAGCGTGGCGATCAGCATGCCGAGCAGGTCGTCCGCTGGCGCCTCGCGTTTGGCGGCGATCAGCCGGACCAGGTAGCCGCCGAGTTCGTGCCAGGCGTCGCGCCAGCGTTCCGGCGAGGCCGGGTCGACCGTCGTGATCGCGTCGGACCACGCGCGGAAGTCCTCGCGCGCGTCCGGCGGCACGCCCAGCACCTGGCAGATGACGCTGATCGGCAGGGGTGCGCACAGCCCCTCCACCAGATCGGCGGGCGGCCCGGCCCGCGCGACGCGGTCGAGCAGTTCGTCGGCGATCCGCTGGATGGCGGGCCGCAGCGCCTCGACGCGCCGTACGGTGAACGCGCGGGACACCAGGCCACGAACGCGGGTGTGCTCCGGCGGGTCGAGCCCGGCCAGGCTGAACCCGACCGACGGGCGCGGGCCGGGGGCGAACCGCGGCCCGTCCGGCCGCCACAGCGCGGCGAGGCTGAACGCCGGGTCGGCCAGCACCGCCCGCGCGTCCTCGTGCCGGGTCACCAGGTACCCGACCTCACCCGAGGGCATGGTGACCGGGCAGACCGGGGACCGCCGCCGCACCTCGGCGAGCAGCGGCGGAGGGTCGACCGGTGTGGGCCACGCGAACGGATAGGCAGGCGGCGGCACACCGGACAGTCAACATGGCGGCCCGGCGGATGGGGATGGCCCGAAGGTGGAATTCGGGCAAGACTCCACCTTTGGGCCATTCTCCGATCGGCCCGCCTCCCGGAGACTCGGGCGAAAGGGCCGCCGTTCGGCGTGCCCGGAACCCGCTCACCGCAGGGAGGCGACCATGACCGACCGCCCCGCATTGCAGATCAAGTCGCTGGCCGAGGACAACCGCCCGGCGCGGCTCGGCACGCGGGTCACCCGCATGCCCGCCGAGATGCTCGCGGCGTCCAGCTTCGACCGCGAAGAGACGGCGTCCGCGCCCCAGGAGTGACGAACCCGGCCGAACCGGAACGCGTGCCGCGTACGTGCCTCGTCTGCATGCCGTGGCACGCGCTCTCACGGCCGTCCCTGTCGGTGGAGGTGCTGCGCGCCGCGTGCGCGCGGCGCGGCCTCCCCGTGCCGGCGGCCTACCACGGCGGGCTGCGGTTCGCCGAGTTCCTGCTGGAACGCAGTGACGGCCGGCTCAGCCCGTACGAGTACCACGCGGTCGCCGAGACCGGCTGGACCCACGCGCTCGGCGACTGGGCGTTCACGGGCGCGCTGAACGATGCCGGCTTCGGCCACGACGCGATGCTGCGGTACGCGGGCCGCCGGGATCTGCCGATGCGCTCGGTGACGGCCATGCGGGAGTACGCGAGCGACTTCGTCGACCTCGTCGTGGACGAGCTGATCGCCCTCGACCCGGAGCTCGTCGGCTTCACCACCACGTTCATGCAGAACGTGCCGAGCCTGGCCGTCGCGCGGCGCCTGAAGCTGCGGCGCCCGGACATCACGGTGGTGTTCGGCGGGGGCAACTGCGACGGGCCCATGGGCGCCGCCCTGCACCGGGAGTTCGACTTCGTCGACCTGGTGCTGCGCGGCGAGGCGGACGAGACGTTCCCGCTGCTGCTCCGCGCGCTGGGCGGCGGAACGGATCTGGCGGAGGTGCCGGGCCTGTGCCGCCGGGACGCCGCCGGCCGGTCGCACGTCAACGCCGTGCCCGCGCGCCCGGTGCCGCCCGCGGGGATGGCCGCGCCCGACTTCGACGACTGGTTCGCGCGGTTCGAGGCGTCTCCGATCAGCCGGTACGTGGAGCCGGAGCTGGTCGTGGAGTCGGCCCGCGGCTGCTGGTGGGGTGAGCGTCACCACTGCACGTTCTGCGGCCTCAACGGCACGTCGATGGCCTTCCGCGCCAAGCCGTCCGGCGCCTTCTCCACCGAGCTGGACCGGCTGGTCCGCCGCCACCGGACGCTCGACGTCATGGTGGTCGACAACATCCTCGAACCGGGTTACCTGCGAACCGTCCTGCCCGGCCTGGCCGAGCGCGACTGGGACGCGCACCTGCACTACGAGGTCAAGGCCAACCTCACCACCGAGCAGATCGGCGTGCTCGCGGCGGCCGGCGTGCACAGCGTCCAGCCGGGGATCGAGTCCCTCGTCGACGACGTCCTGGCCCGGATGGACAAGGGCGTACGGGCGGTGCACAACGTCCGTACGATGCGCGACTGCGAGTCGGCGGGCCTGGAGGTCACCTGGAACTGGCTGTACGGCTTCCCCGGCGAGACGGAGGAGTCCTACCGCGCGGTGCTGGACCAGTTGCCGGCGCTGGCGCACCTGCAGCCGCCGACGAGCACCGCCCGGATCGAGTTGAACCGCTTCAGCCCCTACTTCGAGAACCCGTCCCTGGGTTTCCCGGAGCGATGGCCCGCCGAGCCGTACCGCTACGTGTACGACCTGGCGGCGGAGCGGCTCGACGACCTGGTCTATCTCTTCGAGACTCCAGATCGGGGGCTCACGGAGGAGCAGGCCGCGGCCCTGCACGAGGCCGCCGGGACGTGGGCCCGCGACCATCCGTCCAGCACGTTGCACCGAATCGACGCCGACGGATGCCTGGTCCTGCGCGACCGCCGGGCCGGGAGGCCGGAGGAGGACCACGTACTGGAGCACCCGCGCGAGCGGGCCGCCTGGCACGAACTGGAACACGGCCGTTCGCTGCGGGGCCTGCTGCGCGCCCTCGCCGACCACCCGTGGAACCCCGAGGATCTGACCCGCTGGCTCGGTGAGCTGCGCGAACGCGGCCTGGTGTTCACCGAGTCCGGCCGCTGGGTCGCCCTGGCGACGTCCGACGTCACGGCCACCGCACCCTCGCGTCCCGCGCCACGGCGACCCCGGCCGGCGGTGGTGTGAGTGCGTACGGTCCCGGCCGGCGGGCTGGTGCCCGAGACGGTGAGCCTGACGCTTGATGACCTGATGGCCGACCCGGGCGCGGGGGCGTCGGCGATCGCGGAGGCGGGGCGCACCCGGCGGCGTGTCGTGCTGGCCGATGTGGCGCGGTTCGGCGTGCGCCCCGCGACGGACATCGCGCTCCTGCGGCTTCTGTCCGAGGCGACCGGGCGGCTGACCGACCTGGACTGGACGCTCGGCGGCGTGCCCCCGTGGCCCGTGCGTACCGTCGTGCATCTTCTTCCGCCTGCCGGTGACACCGGCGGGGACGCGGCGGAGTTCGCCGGGCGCTGGCGCGAGGGACACCGGTTCGGGCTGTGCGTCTACCGCCGGGGGCCGGGTTTCAGGCGCGTACGGGACGTTCGTCCGGGCGGCCCGCACCACGACGTCCTCATCGAGGAGCCCTGGGTCGCGGTCTTCGACGGCCTGGCGGCCGGCGCGATCACCCCGGACGACCACCGGTCCCGGCGCCTGATCAAGGAGTTGGGCGACGCCGGGCTCGTGTTGCGTCTCGGGGAGCTTCACCACCTCCTGCCGTTCCGCCGGCGCAAGGCGCCGACCCCGGCCTCCGGCCGGTGACGCGGGTACTCCGTGCCGGGGTCCGGCGGCCCGCCGCGTACGTGCGCGTCGTCGCGTCCTCCGGAACCGCCAACCTGGGCGACGGCATCCGTGAGGTCGCGCTTCCGCTGCTCGCCGCCGCCATCACCCGCGACACGCTGCTGGTCGGCGGCCTGACCGCCTGCGCGTACGCGCCGTGGCTGCTGCTGAGCATGCCGATCGGCGCGCTCGTCGACCGCGGCCGTCCCGAACTGTTCCTGTTCGGGGCCGGCGCCGCGCGCTGCGTCCTGCTGACCGTGCTGTCGGTGGACCTGCTCGCGGGGGACCGGTCGCTGGTCCTGCTCTACTGCGTGGCCTTCCTGCTGGGGGTGGGCGAGGCCGCCTACGACAACGCGAGCCAGTCGCTGATCCCCCGTGTGGTCGCCGACGAGGACCTGGAGAAGGCGAACGGCGCGCTGGTCACCGCCGAACGCCTGGGGGAGGACCTCGCCGGGCCCGCCGTCGGCGGCGTCCTGTTCACGGTCTCGACCGCGCTGCCGTTCGTCGTCAACGCGGTCACCCTGGGGCTGGGCACCGCTCTGGTCGCCGGGGTCCGTACGCCGCCGCCGGCCGGGGACGGGGCCCGGCCGGTCCGCGGGCTCCTCCGGGACGCGGGCGCCGGAATGCGCTGGCTCTGGCGGGCGGATCTCGTCCGCGGCGTCATCG
>NZ_JBHLZP010000605.1:0-4539 GCF_042429965.1 Actinoallomurus acaciae | reverse complement strand
TCGCCGACCGGGTCGGACGGCGGCCGGTACTGCTGGGCGCGTGTGCGCTCGCCGGCGGCGGGCTGCTGCTGACCCTGCCGGACTCGCTGCCGGCGGTGGGCGCCGGGCTCCTGGTCATGACCACCGGCTTCTTCGCCGGGCACACGGTCGCCAGCGGCTGGGTGGGCCGCCGCGCGGCCACCGCGAAGGCCCACGCGTCCGCGCTCTACCTGTTCGCCTACTACCTCGGCAGCAGTGTCGGCGGGTCGGCCGGCGGCCTGGCGTACGAGCACGGGCACTGGGCGGCCACGGTCGTGTACGGCGTCGCGCTGCTCGCGGTCGCCTTCGTCGCGGCGCTCGGAGTGCACGTTTGCGCCGGTGGGGGCCGTGTGCGAGAGCCCGGGCCGGAGGGGCGTGATGTCCATCACTCCGCCATGTCAGTAAGGCGTTGCTGACCAGGGCGAACGCGATACCGGCGCTTTCTTTCGCATTTTTCCCGGCTCTTGTCCTTGTCGTGGGAAAATACGCGTCAGTAGGGTTCACGGACGCGATGGTGACCGCGACGGGGCGTGAAGGTCTCACGTCGCAGGCAGGTTTCCGCCGCGTCGCAGGCTCCGAGAATCGACGCGAGGTGCCCCCGCATGCGTCCCTTCCGTGAACGCAACCCGCTGCCGATCGGGATCGCCGGACTGGCGACGGTCGGCCTCGTCGCCGCGCTCGCCTTCAATCTCCAGCGCTTCTCCGGGGGCACCACCTACTCCGCCGCGTTCAGCGAGGCCGCCGGGCTCAAGTCGGGCGAGGAGGTGCGCATCGCGGGCGTCAAGGTCGGCAAGGTCGAGAGCGTCGACCTCGAAGGCGACCACGTGAAGGTGAAGTTCACCAGCGGCCGGTCGTTCGGCACCGACACCCGCGCGCAGATCAAGATCAAGACGCTGCTCGGCTCGCACTACCTGGCGCTGGAGCCGAAGGGCCCCGGACACCAGTCGTCGCACCGGGAGATCCCGGTGTCGCGCACCACCGCGCCGTACGACGTGGTGCCCGCGCTCCAGGACGCCAGCGCGCAGCTCGGCAAGATCGACACCAAGCAGCTGGCCCAGTCGTTCGACACGCTGTCGCAGACGATGCAGGGGTCCTCGGAGAACGTCCGCGGCACCCTGGCCGGGCTGCAGAAGATCTCGCGGGCGGTCGCCTCGCGCGACGACGAGCTCTCCCAGCTGCTCCAGCACACCAACAACGTGACCAAGCTGCTCGCCGACCGCAGCGGCGACCTGGCCACGCTCGTCAACGACGGCGGGCTGCTGCTCCAGGAGATCAACTCGCGCCGGCAGGTGATCAGCCAGCTCCTGACCGGCACGGTGACGCTGTCCCAGCAGATCACCGGAACGATTCAGGAGAACCAGGCCACGCTCGGCCCCGCGCTGAAGAACCTCCACCGCACCGTGAACATCCTGAACCGCAACCAGGAGAACCTCGACAGGTCCCTCAAGGCGATGAGCCCGTTCATGGGCGAGGTGGCCGACTTCACCGGCACCGGCCGCTGGTTCGACGTCTACCTGCAGAACCTCGTCCCGCTGCCGGCGTCGGTGAAGCTGCCCGGCGCGTCGAGCGGGAAGAGCGGGTCCACGGCCACTCCGAGCCCGTCCAACCCGTCGAACGGCAACCCGCTCCCCATCATCAAGTGAGCCCGGTCGTGCGCTCGATCCGATGACGCGGCACGATCGGGTTATGGACGTACGCGAGCTGACCACGCCCGATGACCTGCGCACGGCCTCGGAGGTGCTCGCCGGGATCTGGCGGCCCACCGACCCGATGCCGTACGAGATGATGCGCGTCCTACAGCACCTGGGCGGGTACATCTCGGGCGTCTTCGAGGGCGGCGCGATGGTGGGGGCCTGCGCGGCCTTCCCGGCCGCCGACGGGAGCCTGCACTCCCACATCACCGGCGTCGCCGCCCGCGGCCGGGGCGCCGGCTTCGCGATCAAGCGGCACCAGCGAGAGTGGGCGATCGCCCACGGGATACCGACGATCACTTGGACGTTCGACCCGCTGGTCCGGCGCAACGCGTACTTCAACCTGGCGAAGCTGGCGGCGCGGGCGACCGAGTACCTGCCGGACTTCTACGGCGAGATGCCGGACGAGCTGAACGCGGGCGATCCGAGCGACCGCCTGCTGCTCTCCTGGGACCTCGACGCCCCGGAGGTGGCCACGGCCATGAAGGGCGACCCGCCGGCCGAGCCCGCGCCCGCCGAGGTCACGGCGCTCACCGACGACGCGGAGGGCCGGCCGGTCGAGCGTGCCCCGGCCGGCGCGACCCGGATCGCGGTCGGCACACCCGCGGACATCGCCGCGCTGCGCGCCGACGACCCGCCGCTCGCCCTCGCGTGGCGGCAGGCCCAGCGGACCGCGCTCGCCGGGGCGCTGGACGCCGGATACAAGGTGACCGGTTTCGACCGGTCCGGCCACTACCTGCTGGAGGTCTCCCCATGAAGCTTTCCGGCGTCGAGCTGCGGCGGATCCGTCTCCCGCTGGTCTCGCCGTTCCGCACTTCCTTCGCGACCGAGACCGAGCGGGAGATCCTGCTGGTACGGGTCGTCGGGACGGAGACCGAGGGCTGGGGCGAGTGCGTGGCCATCACCGAGCCGCTGTACTCCCCCGAGTACGTCGACGGCGCCGAGCAGGTCATCCGCGACTTCCTGCTGCCCCGTCTGCCCGCGGACGTCACCGCCGGCGCGCTCGGCCCGGCGTTCGCGCCGGTCAAGGGGCACGAGATGGCCAAGGCCGCAGTCGAGATGGCGGTGCTGGACGCGGAGCTGCGGGCCGCCGGCATGTCGTACGCGACCTACCTCGGCGGCACGGCGGCCCGGGTGCCCGCCGGGGTGTCGGTCGGGATCATGGACTCGATCCCCGAGCTCCTGGACCACGTGGACCGCTACCTGGCCGAGGGGTACGCGCGGATCAAACTCAAGATCCAGCCGGGCTGGGACGTCGAGCCGGTCCGTGCCGTACGCGAGCGTTTCGGCGACATCCTGCTCCAGGTCGACGCGAACACCGCGTACACGCGGGCCGACGCGCGTCACCTCGCGGAGCTGGAGCCGTTCGGGCTGCTGCTGATCGAGCAGCCGCTGCCCGAGGACGACCTGCTCGGGCACGCGAAGCTCGCATCCCTCCTGACCACGCCGATCTGCCTGGACGAGTCGATCGTGTCGGCGCGCGCCGCCGCGGACGCGCTCGCGCTCGGCGCGTGCTCGATCGTCAACGTCAAGGCCGGCCGGGTCGGCGGCTACCTGGAGGCACGCCGGATCCACGACGTCTCCGCCGCGCACGGCGTGCCCGTGTGGTGCGGCGGCATGCTGGAGACCGGGCTCGGCCGCGCGGCGAACCTCGCGTTCGCCGCGCTGCCCGGCTGCACCCTGCCGGGCGACGTCTCCGCCTCCGAGCGCTACTACACGCGTGACATCACCGAGCCGTTCCGGCTGGTGGACGGCCTGATGACCGTGCCGTCCGGACCCGGGCTCGGGGTGGAGCCGATCATGGATTACCTGGACGAGCTGACCGAGTCGAAGCGGTTCGTACGCCTCGACGGCTGATCGTCGCCGGCCTCAGCCGCGTACCGGGAGCTCGTAGACGCGGCGGACGCTGGAGTCGATGCGGGAGATGTCGGTCCCGTAGATGTGGATCGAGATCGCGGTCGTGTCGCCGGAGTTGCGCACCCGGTGGATGTCGCCGGGCGGGGCGAAGCCGCTGACGTCTCCCGGCAGGTTGTCGTTCACGCCGGCGCTGAGCAGGTGGTCGCCCTCGTGGACGTACAGCTCCTCGTGCTCGACGCCCTGGAGCACGCCGAAGACGCACCAGGTCACGTGGTCGTGGATCGGCGTCATCTGGCCGGGGCGCCACACGAGGCCGACGATGGAGAACGCGCCGTCGGGCGCGGCGTACAGGGTGTGACACTGGTAGGTGCCGGGGTCGCCGAGTCGCTCCTGCGCCGTCAGCACGTCGGGAGTGGGCAGGTGCCGACGCAGCTCGCCGCCCACGATCAGCGCGGTCTCCCGCCAGCCGACGTGCCGGTCCACGGCGCCGCGCACGCCCGTCACGAGGTCCTGCAGTCCGGGCCGTACGTCTCCGCGCACCAGTGTTGCCATTTCGGACACCTCCTTCTCGGCTCCATAGTCCCTCCGCGATCAATCATCGGTCCAATGCCAACATCCACGGCGAACCATAGATGCGGTTGATATGTTGGCTCTGTGCTGGACGTTTCCCGCCTTCGCGTGCTCGTGGCGATCGCCCGTACGGGGTCGGTGACGGCCGCGGCGAAGCAGCTGCACTACTCCCAGCCGTCGATCAGCCACCACCTCGCCCGGCTGGAGGCCGAGACCGGCGCCCAGCTCGTGCGCCGCGTGGGGCGCGGCATCCGGCTGACCGAGGCCGGTCGCACCCTCGCCGAGCGCGGCGCCGAGATCCTGGGCCGCCTGGACGCCGCCGAGGCCGAGCTCTCCGCGCACCTGGGCCTGAGCCAGGGACGGGTACGGCTGGCCGCGTTCCCGTCGGCGCTGGGCACGTTCG
>NZ_JBHLZP010000604.1:0-4548 GCF_042429965.1 Actinoallomurus acaciae | reverse complement strand
CCGCGGCGTCGGCGAGCCGCGACTCGCTGATCACCGCCACGATCGGGCAGCCCGCGCGGAAGCCGCTGTCCACCAGCACACGGCGCCACCAGCCGAGGAACGCCCGGACCGCCGCCACCGGGTCGTCGTCGCGGGTGGCGGCGCGCACGCCGGCCGCCACGAAGCCGCCCGCGTACCGTACGGCCTCCTCGGCGAGCTGCTCCTTGCCGCCGGGGAAGTGGTGGTAGATCGAGCCGCGCGGCGCCCCGCTGTGCGCGATGACGTCGCTGAACGCCGTGCCGCTGTAGCCGCGTTCGCGCAGCAGGTAGGCCGCGCTGCGCACCATCCGCTCTCGTGAGCCGGAGGCCATATGACGTTCACCACCTTGACTATGACGCTCATCATAGAAGAGCCTGACCATGCCGAGCGTCATACAGGGAGGGTGCCGTGACCGCCGGACTCGATCAGCTGAGGACCTTGCTGGACGGACGGATGACGGGCATCGGCTCGTTGCTCGACATGACGGTCGAGACGCTCGAACCCGGGCGGGTGGTGTTCGCGCTGCGGACCCGGCCCGACTTCGGCAACCCGCTGGGCACACTGCACGGCGGCGTGTGCAGCACCCTGCTCGACTCGGCGATGGGCTGCGCCGTGCACGCCTCGCTGCCGGAGGGCGCCGGCTACACGACGCTGGAGCTGAAGGTGAACTTCGTGCGTCCCGTACGCCTCGACGGCGTCCGGCTCCGCTGCGAGGGCACCACGATCCACCTGGGCGGCCGGATCGCCACGACCGAGGGACGCGTCACGGACGAGGAGGGCCGCCTCGTCGCCCACGGCACGAGCACCTGCATGGTGTTCAGACCGGCGTGACTACGCTATTACTGAACGGGATTCGGTTTTCCGGCGAACAGCAGAGAGGTGCCGCGGCATGCGTATCGGGATGTCCCTCAACTACGCGGGGGGCTTCAGGGAGACCGTCGATGAGCTCGCCGACTACGAGAAGGCCGGACTCGACATCGTGTTCGTGCCGGAGGCCTACAGCTACGACGCCGTGAGCCAGCTCGGCTTCATCGCCGCGCGCACGGAGCGGCTGCAGATCGCCTCGGGCATCCTCCAGATCTACTCGCGCACGCCGACCCTGACCGCGATGACCGCCGCCGGCCTGGACTACGTCTCCGACGGCCGGTTCGTGCTCGGCATCGGCGCGTCGGGCCCGCAGGTCATCGAGGGCTGGCACGGCGTGCCGTACCACGCGCCCGTCGGCCGTACCCGGGAGATCATCGAGATCTGCCGCGCGGTGTGGCGCCGCGAGCGCCTGTCCTACGACGGCAAGTACTACAAGCTGCCGCTCCCCGCCGAGGAGGGCACCGGCCTCGGCAAGCCGCTCAAGCTGATCAACCACCCCGTGCGCGAGCGCATCCCGATCATCATCGCGTCGCTCGGTCCCAAGAACGTCGAGATGACCGCCGAGCTGGCCGAGGGCTGGGAGCCGATCTTCTACGTGCCGGAGAAGGCGGACAGGGTGTGGGGCGAGGCCCTGGCCAAGGGCAAGGCCAAGCGCGACCCCGCGCTCGGTGAGCTGGACGTCGTCGCACAGGCCCCCCTGGCGATCGGCGACGACGTCGCGGGCTACCTCGACTTCGGCCGCCCGATGGCCGCCCTCTACATCGGCGGCATGGGCGCCAAGGGCCGCAACTTCTACAACGACCTCGCCTGCCGCTACGGCTACGAGCGGGAGGCCGAGGAGATCCAGGACCTCTACCTCGACGGCAAGAAGCAGGAGGCCGCCGAGAAGGTCCCGTACGAGCTGCTGGAGAAGACCTCGCTGATCGGCACCGAGGGCTTCGTGCGCGACCGGCTCGCGGCGCTGAAGGAGTCAGGTGTCACGACGCTCAACGTCACGCCGATCGCGGGCGACCACGCGGACCGCGTCAAGCTGATCGAGAAGGTGCGCGACCTGGCGGCCTCCGTCTGAGGGGCGCCGCGCCCGGTGTGCCCCCGCGCGCGGCGGCGCGTACAGTCGGGACATGCCCGGGATCCATGAGACACGCCGCGCGCGCCTCGCCGCGCTCGTGGCCGACCAGGGAGCCGAGTTCGCCCTGGTCACCCGGCTGGTCAACGTCCGTTATCTGTCCGGGCTGGCCAGCTCCAACGCCGCTCTCCTCGTGGGCGCCGACGGCACCGCGGTGCTCGGCACCGACGGGCGCTACGCGGGTACCGCGGCGCGCGTGTGCCCGGAGCTCGAGTGCGTCATCGATCGCGACACCGCCGGCGCGCTCGGCTCACGCGCGTCCGGGCGGCTCGCCTTCGAGGCGCACGACGTGACCGTGGAGGATCACCGCACGCTCGCCGGGAAACTCGAGGGCGTCGAGCTGGTTCCGCTCGGCCACGCCGTCGAGGAGCTGCGCCACGTCAAGGACGAAGAGGAGATCGCGCTGCTGCGCGAGGCCTGCGCGATCACCGACCGCGCGTTCGACGCGGTGCTGCCCCTCATCCGGCCCGGCCGTACCGAGCGGGAGATCGCCGTCGCCCTGGAGCGGTCGATGGCCGACCTCGGCGCGGAGCGGCCCGCGTTCGCCTCGATCGTGGCGAGCGGGCCGAACGGCGCGATCCCGCACCACGTGCCCAGCGCCCGCGTGATCGAGTCCGGCGACTTCGTCACGATGGACTTCGGCGCCCTGTACGGCGGCTACCACGCCGACATGACGCGCACCGTCGCCGTCGGACCCGTCGTGGGCGCCCTGCGGGAGATCTACGACCTGGTCGCGGCCGCGCAACGCGCGGGCGTCGAGGCCGCCGTCCCGGAGGCCGCCACCAAGGACGTCGACGCCGCGGCGCGCGACGTCATCGACGCCGCCGGGCACGCCGACGACTTCCCGCACGGCCTCGGGCACGGCGTCGGCCTGGAGATCCACGAGGCACCGCTCCTCGGGTACGACAAGACCGGTAAACTGACGGATCGAGTTCCGATCACCGTCGAGCCCGGCGTCTATCTCGCGGGGCGCGGCGGAGTCCGCATCGAGGACACTCTGGTCGTCCGTACGGACGGCGTGGAGCTGCTCACCAAGACGACCAAGGAACTGCTCGTCATCTAGACGCGGCAGGCCGCCGACGCAGGAGAACATCGCACGTGGCGACGACGAACGACCTCAAGAACGGCATGACGCTGAACCTCGACGGCCAGCTGTGGACCGTCCAGGAGTTCCAGCACGTCAAGCCAGGCAAGGGCGGCGCGTTCGTCCGCACCAAGCTCAAGAACGTCCTGTCCGGGAAGGTCGTCGACAAGACCTTCAACGCCGGGACCAAGGTCGACGTGGCCAACGTCGACAAGCGGGAGATGCAGTACCTCTACCGCGAGGGCGAGGACTTCATCTTCATGGACACCGAGACCTACGACCAGCCGCACATCCCCGGCGCCACCGTGGGCGACGCGGCCGACTACCTGCTGCCCGAGCAGAACGCCGTGATCGCGTTCAACGACGACACGCCGCTCTACATCGAACTGCCCGCCGCGGTCGTCCTCGAGGTGACCGAGACCGAGCCGGGCCTGCAGGGCGACCGCTCGACCGGCGGCACCAAGCCCGCCACGGTCGAGACCGGCGCGGTGATCCAGGTCCCGCTGTTCATCACGACCGGCGAGAAGATCAAGGTCGACACCCGGTCGGGCGACTACCTGGGCCGCGGCTGATCGTGGCCGCACGCAGCAAGGCACGCAGGCGGGCCCTGGAGGTCCTGTACGAGGCCGAGGTCCGCGGCGACCCGCCGGCCGAGGTGCTCGCCCGGCGCGCCGCGGACGCCAGCCAGCCGCTCGCCGAACAGGCGTTCCTCGGCCGGCTGATCGAGGGTGTGGCCGAGCATCGCGAGCGCATCGACGAGCTGATCGCGACGTACTCCGTCGGCTGGACCCTCGACCGCATGCCGATCGTCGACCGCAACATCCTGCGGCTGGGCGCCTTCGAACTGCTCTGGAACGACGAGGTGCCCGACGGCGTGGCGATCAGCGAGGCGGTGTCCCTGGCCACCGAGCTGTCCACCGACGAGTCGCCGCGCTTCGTCAACGGCCTGCTGTCACGCCTGCTCGAACTCAAGCCCTCCCTGTCGTTGTAGCCGTCAACGGGCCCGTACGGATGAGACGGATGAGACTGCGTCACCATGCGACGCGCGCCTCATCCGCATGGGCTCTAAGCTGGGCGCTGTGAGGCGAAAGAGGCACGGATCCGTCGTCCGCCGGCGATACGAGGCCCGTCCATGCCGTCCGGCGTGGGGGGAGGCACGGTGACCGAGCGTTCGCGTACGCGCCCGGCGCGCGGCGTCGTGTGGGAGATCCTGCGCGAGGTCCTCGACGAGAGCGCCAAGGCGTCCGGCCGGGCCGTCCTCGACGTCCTCGACGCCGGGGGAGGCACCGGCGGGCTGGCCGTGCCGCTCGCCGAGCTGGGTCATCACGTCACCGTCGTCGACTCCAGCCCCGACGCCCTGGCCGGGCTGGAGCGCCGCGCCGCCGAGGCGGCCGTGCGGGTCCGTGCGCTGCAGGGCGACGCCGACGGGCTGCTGGAGGAGGCCGGTTCCGTC
>NZ_JBHLZP010000603.1:4612-8090 GCF_042429965.1 Actinoallomurus acaciae | reverse complement strand
CCCGGTCGGCCGCCTTGCGCGGCTGGCCGAGCGCGAGCTCGGCGCGGGCCAGCTCGGTCAGGCACCGGGCGATGTCGATGCCGCCGGCCGCCGTGGCGGTCATCTCTCGCGTCGCCCGCTGGAGCTCGTCGCGGGCGCGTTCGGCGTCGTCCGGACGGGCCAGGAGCATCAGCGTGCCGTACTCGCCCCGCAGACGGCTGAGGTTGCGCAGGTCGGCGGCCTCGCCGAGCAGCGCCAGGGCGCGCTCCCCGTACGTCACGGCCTTCTCGAAGTCGGCCTGGTAGCGGGCGACGATGGCCGCCTCCCAGTAGGCGGCCATGCGGGCGGCCGGGCTGCCGATCGCGTCCGCCTGCTCGATCAGGCGCTCGGCGAGCTGCCCGCCGCTGACCAGGTCGCCGCGTTCGAGGTAGGCGCCGACCAGCGTCGCGCCGAGCTTGACCGTCTCGTCACTCCACGGGCCGGGCCGTCCGGTGACGCGGGTAAAGGCGCCCTCGGCCACGGCGACGCTGCGCGCGGCGTCGCCCTTCTCCCGGTGGCAGCGCGACATGGCGATGTTGAGCCGGATCCATTCTTCGGTGTCGTAGTCCGGGGACAGCACCGCGGCCAGGGCGGCGAACTCCCCGATCGCCTCGTCCAGCTCGCCCGTCGCCTCCAGCGCGAGCGCGTGCGCCCAGCGGGCCCGGCGGGCGTACTCCGGCAGCGAGGCCAGGTCGGGATCGGCCAGGAGTTCGGTGAGCCGGTCGCGGGCCTCCGCGGCCTCGCCGTTCTGCAGGGCGATCTCGGCGTACTCCAGGGTCACGCGGATCTGGTCCTGGGCGTGCTCGTCGATGCCGCTGGACAGGTACGAGGGCGAACAGCCCAGCTTGCGGGCCAGCAACCGCACGACGTCGGGCGTCGGTATGCGCTTACCGCTCTCGATCAGGGAAACGTAACTGTCGGACAGCTCCGGGAGGGCCAACTGCGCCTGTGACAAACCCTGACGAATCCGTGTCATCCGAATTCTTTGCCCGAGTGTTACTTGACTGTCCACATTTACCTGCTCTTACTCGAATGCTCAAATGGAGGCCGTTCACATGAACCGACCCAAGAGGGCCGTGACCATGCTGTTGGTGGTGACCGGTATTTCACTCGGCGCCGGGAGCACGCCCGCGACCGCCGCCGTCACCAGCGTCGGCCACCCCGGTTCACCCGGAGTGTTCCACTGCTGCTGACGTCCTTCTCGTAAAAGGATAGTTTTCTCCGGCTTCTTCCAGAAGCATCTGGCCAAAGATGGCGGAGACGCGTCCGCGAGGCCCGGTGGCATCGGGCCCCGCGGACCGACTCATATGCGGCATATCGGGAGATCTCGCCAAAGAGCGGCGGCGGTTTCGTGAGATCGTCCCTGTCTCTTTCTCCTCCGCCCCTGCTCTACTGCGCTGAGGGCGGGTAGGGATCAGGAGGTGGGCGTGGTGGCGCAGCAGGACGGTCCGCACGCGAGAGAGGGCGCGCCGGTCACCAGGCGATCGTTCGCGGGCGGTGTCGGCGACAGCGCGGTCCGGCCGGACGGCGTGCTGAAGGTGCGGGGTGCCTTCGCCTACTCCTCCGACCTGTGGATGGACGGCATGCTGTGGGGCGCCACGCTGCGCAGCCCGTACCCCAGCGCCGCGATCCGCGGCATCGACGTCACCGAGGCGCTCCGGCTCTCCGGCGTGTACGCGGTGCTCACCCACGAGGACGTCCCCGGCGCCAAGCACTACGGCCTGGAGTTGAAGGACCAGCCCGTCCTCGCCATCGACCAGGTCCGTTACCAGGGCGAGCCCGTGGCGATCGTGGCCGCGGACCATCCCGAGACCGCCCGCCGGGCCTGCGACCTCATCGAGGTGGACTACGAGGTGCGCGAGCCGGTGACCGACGCGCGGGCCGCCGCGCTCGACCCGGCCTGCCCGAAGGTCCACGAGCGCGGCAACGTCGTACGGCACCAGCCGGTGCGGACCGGCGAGGTGTTCACCGCCGACGTGGTCGTCACCGGCGAGTACGAGGTGGGCATGCAGGACCAGGCGTTCCTCGGCCCGGAGTCGGGGCTCGCCGTGCCGGCCGAGGACGGCGGCGTGGACCTGTTCATCGCCACGCAGTGGCTGCACGTCGACCAGGAGCAGATCGCGCCGGTGCTGGGGCTGCCGCCGGACAAGGTCCGGCTCACCCTGTCGGGCGTGGGCGGCGCGTTCGGCGCGCGCGAGGACCTGTCCATGCAGGTCCACGCCTGCCTGCTCGCCCTGCGCACGGCCCGCCCGGTCAAGATCGTCTACGGCCGCGAGGAGTCCTTCTCCGGCCACGTCCACCGTCACCCGGCGACCCTCCGCTACGAGCACGGCGCCGACCGGGACGGCCGGCTGGTCTACGTCAAGGCCGAGATCGTCCTCGACGGCGGGGCGTACTGCTCCTCCACGCCGGCGGTGGTCGGCAACGCCGCCTCGCTCGGCGCCGGCCCGTACGACGTGCCGAACGTCATGATCGACGCCTACGGCGTGTACACCCACAACCCGCCGTGCGGGGCGATGCGCGGCTTCGGCGCCGTGCAGGCCTGCTTCGCCTACGAGTCCCAGATGGACCGGCTCGCCGAGGCGTGCGGCCTGGACCCGGTCGAGATCCGGGTGCGCAACGCGCTGTCGGAGGGCTCGCGCCTGCCGACCGGGCAGGTCGTCGACATGCCCGCGCCGCTCACCGACATGCTGCGCCGCGCCCGCGACTTCCCGATGCCCCCGCCGTCCGACACCGGCGACCTGCGGAACCTGCCCGGCGGCGTGTCCAACACGACGCACGGCGAGGGCGTCGTCCGCGGCGTCGGGTACGGCATCGGCATCAAGAACATCTGCTACTCCGAGGGTTTCGACGACCTGTCCACCGCCCGGGTACGGCTGGAGGTGTCCGGCGACGAGCCGGTCGTGCTGGTGCACACCGCCGCCGCCGAGGTCGGGCAGGGCCTCATCACCCTGCAGGCGCAGATCGCCCGTACCGAGCTGGGCGTCGAGCAGGTGACCGTCGCGCCCGCGGACACGACCGTCGGCTCCGCGGGCTCATCCAGCGCGTCGCGTCAGTCGTACATGACCGGCGGCGCCGTACGCGCCGCCTGCGAGGCCGTGCGGGAGCGGGTGCTGCGGCTCGCCGGGATGCCCGGCGGCACGCTCCGCGGCGGGCACGTCGTCGCCGGCGACGTCGCGGTCCCGCTGGCGCGGGTGCTCGGCAGCCGGGCCGTCGAGGAGACGCGGGAGTTCCACCACCGGCCGACGGCGCCGCTGGACCCGCGCACCGGCCAGGGCGACTCCCACACGCAGTTCGCCTTCTGTGTGCACCGGGCGGTGGTCGACGTGGACGTCGAGCTGGGCCTGGTCAAGGTGGTCGAGCTGGCCGCCGTGCAGGACGTCGGCAAGATCCTCAACCCGATCTCGCTGGAGGGCCAGATCCACGGCGGCACGGCCCAGGGGCTCGGCCTCGCGCTGAT
>NZ_JBHLZP010000603.1:0-4560 GCF_042429965.1 Actinoallomurus acaciae | reverse complement strand
CTACCTCATCCCCACGATCCTCGACATGCCGCCGATGCGCCTGCGGATCCTCGAACATCCCGACCCGCACGCGCCGTACGGGCTGCGCGGCGCCGGTGAGCCGCCCACGCTGTCCTCGACGCCGGCGATCGTGGCCGCAGTACGCGACGCCTGCGGCGCGCCGCTCACGCGGGTGCCGGTGCGCCCGGAGCACATCGTGGGCCACGTCCGCGAGGTCCCGGCCTGATCCCGGCGGCCGGGGTCGGTCGCCGCCGGGCGTTCCCTTACTCTTCTCCGCATCGCCCCCCGATCGGAGGTTCGCAGTGCTCGTACACCCCTGGGACTCGGCCGAGGACGACGAATGGCGTGCCTGGCTCGCCGGACGTGACTTCGGACAGCTGATCGCCGGCGGGCGCGACCGCGATCTGCCGGTCGTGGTCCCCACCCACTTCGTCTTCGACGGCGAGCGGACCGTGTGGCTCCACCTCGCGCGGCCCAACCCGGTGTGGGAACCACTCCAAGAGCGTCCGCGCGCCCTGCTCACCGTGATCGACGACTACACCTACATCCCCTCGGACTGGAACACCGCGCCCGGCGGCGCGGTCGAGCGCGGCGTGCCGACGTCGTACTACGCGACCGTGCAACTGGCCTGCGACGTCCGCGTCGTGGACGACCCCGTGGAGAAGGCCGCGATCCTCGACCGGCAGCTCGCCCACTTCGAGCCGGGTTCGGGCCGGCTCCCGGTCGCGGCCGAGGAGGACCCGGACCGGCGGCTGATGCCGGGCATCCGCGGGCTCGAACTGACCGTCACCGGCGTGCGGGCCAAGTTCAAGTACGGCGGGAACAAGGAGGCCGACCACGTACGGGAGATCGCCGACCGCCTCGAGGAGCGCGGTACCCGGGCCGACATCGCGGCCCGGCAGCACGCACTGCGGCGTGTATAGATACTGTTAAGAATCTGGTGTGCCGGGAAGTCTGGTCGGCGCTGTCCTTGGTGATCCCAATGGGAAGGCAGTGCCATGACCGACGTCGAGCCGTTCGGCCGGGCCATCTTGCTGATCGCGCTGATCGGGACCCTGGCCGTGCTCTCGAGCCGGTTCGGCGAGCGGCTGCGGGTGCCGGCGCCGGCGATGTTCCTGGTGTGCGCGGCGGTCGCCTCCGCCGTCTGGCCCGGCCTCGGCACGGTGGGGATGCCCGTCGTCGAGGAGATCGTCACGGTCGCGCTGACCGTCATCCTCTTCGACGGCGGCATGAACATCGGCCGCCGCCGGTTCCGTTCGGCGGCCGGCGCGACGCTGTGGCTCGGCGTGGCCGGCACGGTCGTCACGGCCGTGGCCGTGGCGGTCCTGGCCCACGAGGCGTTCGGCCTCGACTGGCGCATCGCGATGCTGCTCGGCACCGCGCTCTCCCCCACCGACCCGGCCGTGGTCTTCTCCGTGCTCGGCCGGAGGGAGATCGCCGGGCGCACCGGCACCCTGCTGGAGGGTGAGTCGGGTGCGAACGATCCCGTCGGCATCGCGCTGATGGTGGCGCTGCTGGGCGCGGGCGGCTCCGGCCTGCACTCCGCCGGAGAGGTCGTCGTCGAGTTCTGCCGGCAGATGGCGATCGGGGCGGCCGTCGGCGTCGCGGGCGGCCTGCTCCTGCTGACCTTCATGCGGCGCGTCCCGCTCCCCTCCGGGGGCCTGTACGCGCTGCGGGTGCTCTTCGGCGCCCTGGTGATCTACGGTCTGGCGACCGCGGCGCACGGCTCGGGCTTTCTGGCGGTCTTCACGGCCGGCATCGTGCTGGGCGACGAGCGCGCGCCGTACAAACGGGAGATCGAGCGGTTCCACTCGTCGCTGGCGAGCCTCGGCGAGATCGTCGCGTTCACCATGCTCGGGCTGACGATCAAGATCCGCGAACTGCCGCACGGCGGGGCGATCTGGATGGGCCTGCTGCTCGCGCTCGCGCTGGCCTTCGTCATCCGCCCGGTCTTCGTCGGGCTCGTGCTGCTGCCGGTCCGGCTCCGGCGGCGTGAGCGGATCTTCGTGCTCTGGACGGGGCTGAAGGGCGCGGTGCCGATCCTGCTCGGCACCTTCATCGTGCAGGCCGGCGTGCCGGACGCGCGGCGGGCGTACGCGATCATTTTCGTGGTCGTGGCGTTCTCGGTGATCGTGCAGGGCGGGACCGTCCCCACCCTCACGCACCGGCTCGGCATACCGCTGCGCGTCGTCGAACCCGAGCCCTGGAGCCTCGGCGTACGCTTTCAGGAGGAGCCGGAGGGGCTGCACCGCTACCAGGTCGCGCTGGGCTCCCCCGCCGACGGGGCGACCGTCGACGACCTGCCGTGCGGCGAGGACGCCTGGGTCAGCTTCGTGATCCGCGAGGGCCGCCTGGTCCCGGTACGGTCCGGCACCGAGATACGGGCGGGCGACGAGGTGCTGGTGTTGGCGGACGACACACCGCATCTCGAAACCGTCTTCACGAATGCGGACAATACCCCCGGAACGTGACAATGTGTCAGCATCCTTGGGAATAGCAATACATGCTGCTCATCGCGATTCTGGTCATCCTCGTCGCACCCTTGGTGGGTAACACAATTGAGGGAGGCATCGTGAGGGTCGGCGTACCGCGCGAGATCAAGAATAATGAGTACCGCGTCGCCATGACGCCGGCCGGCGCACACGAGCTGGTGCGCCACGGCCACGACGTCTTCGTCGAGCGCGACGCCGGCGCGGGCTCGAACATCCCCGATGAGGACTACATCGGCGCCGGGGCCAAGATCCTCGAGACCGCCGACGACGTGTGGGAGACCGGCGAGCTGATCCTGAAGGTCAAGGAGCCGATCGAGCCGGAGTACCACCGGATGCGCCGGGGGCAGACGCTCTTCACCTACCTGCACCTCGCCGCGTCGCGCGCCTGCACCGACGCGCTCCTCGGCTCGGGTGTCACCTCGATCGCCTATGAGACCGTACAGCTGCCGAACCGGTCGCTGCCGCTGCTCGCGCCCATGTCCGAGGTCGCGGGCCGGCTCGCTCCGCAGGTCGGCGCGTACAACCTGATGAAGTTCAACGGCGGGCGCGGCGTGCTGCCCGGCGGCGTCCCCGGCGTGGCCCCGGCCAGGGTCGTGGTCATCGGCGGCGGCGTGTCCGGCCTGAACGCCGCCCAGATCGCCGTCGGCATGGGCGCCGACGTCACGATCATGGACGTGAACATCGACCGGCTCCGCCACATCGACTCGATCTACCAGGGCCGGCTGAAGACCCTGATGTCCAACACGTACGCCATCGAGCGTGCCGTGCTCGACGCCGACCTGGTCATCGGCGCGGTGCTGATCCCCGGCGCGAAGGCGCCCACGCTGGTCTCGAACCACCTGGTCGCCCGGATGAAGCCCGGCTCGGTGCTGGTCGACATCGCCATCGACCAGGGCGGCTGCTTCGAGGACTCCCGCCCGACGACGCACGACGAGCCGACCTACACGGTGCACGACTCGGTCTTCTACTGCGTCGCGAACATGCCGGGCTCGGTCCCCAACACCTCCACGTACGCGCTGACCAACGTGACCCTGCCGTACGCCATCGCGCTGGCCGGCAAGGGCTGGCGGCAGGCCGTGACCGACGACCGGGCGCTGGCACAGGGCCTCAGCACGCACGAGGGACGCCTCGCCAGCTACCCGGTCGCCGAGGCGCACGGCCTCGGCCACGTGGAGCTGGACGACCTTCTCGTCTGACTTCTCGCATGCGAGCGTACGTCCCGTAGTGTGCCGCCCATGGGGGAATTGATCCTGCTGCGGCATGGTGAGACGGAATGGGCGCGTGAGGGGCGGCACACCGGCCGTACCGATGTGCCGCTGACGCCCGAGGGCGAGGAGCAGGCCCGCGCGCTCGCGCCGCTGCTCGCGAACCGCCGGTTCGCGCTCGTGCTGACCAGCCCGGCCGAACGCGCCCGGCGAACCGCGGAGCTCGCCGGGCTCACCGGAGCGGAGACGGACGAGCGCCTGTGGGAGTGGGACTACGGCGCGTACGAGGGCCGGAGCACCCCGGAGATCCGCGAGGAACGCCCCGGCTGGTACCTGTGGCGCGACGGCGTGATCGGCGGCGAGACGGTCGACCAGGTCGGAGCGCGGGCGGACGCGGTCCTGGAGCGCGTACTGCCGATGCTGGCGGACGGCGACGTGGTACTCACCGCCCACGGGCACATCCTGCGCGTCCTGACCGCCCGCCGCCTGAGCCTGCCGCCCGCCGACGGGCGGCTGTTCCGACTCGACACGGGCACGCTCTCCACGCTGGGCACCGAACACGAACAGCCGGTGATCGCCTCGTGGAACGTCCCCCCGAGCTGAGGACGCGGCGACGGGCGGGAGGGAACCGGCTCCCGAGCAGACGCCATCGACCCCGGTGCCCGGCTCTCAGGTTGTGGCGGAGCGGTCCGCCGCCCAGGCGTTCAGGCCGTCCTCGGTGAGGACCTGGTCGAGGGCGGCGGCCGCCGCGCCGTGGAGGGCTCCGGCCTCGCCGAGGGTGGCGGCGACCACCGGCGGCGGGTCGTCGCGGCGGAACCACATGAGCCCGTCCGTCAGCGCCGCGGTGAACCGCGGTTCGGCCG
>NZ_JBHLZP010000602.1:0-4581 GCF_042429965.1 Actinoallomurus acaciae | reverse complement strand
CCCGGTCCGGCCAGTCGCCGACGCCGTAGTCCACGGCATGGTCGGCGCCGAAGTCCTCCACCGCGGCCAGCTTGCCGGCGGAGGCCGCGCCGATCACCGTCGCCCCGCCCGCCCTGGCGAGCTGCACGAGCAGCGATCCGATCCGGCCCGCCGCCGCGGTGACCAGCACCGTCTCGCCGTCGCGGACGCGCATGGCGGCCAGCATGCCACTCGCCACCGCGCCGGCCTGGAAGACGGTGAGGGCGGTCGTCGACGGCAGCTCGTCCGGGACGGGGAAGGTCCAGGCGACCGGTACCAGGGCGCGCTCCGCGTAGCCGCCGGAGTTGCCCGCGGTCGTGGCCACGACGCGGCGGCCGAGCAGTGACCGGTCCGTCCCGGGACCGACCGCGACGACCTCCCCTCCCACCTCGAGGCCCGGCACGTACGGCAGCGGGACCGGATACCGTCCCGATCGGACGATCACATCGCCGTAGATGACGCTCGCCGCCTCGACGGCCACCACCGCCTGGCCCGCTCCGGGCTCCGGCTCCGGCAGCTCGTCGACGCCGAGCACCTCCGGCGGCCCGAACTCACGTATTCCGATCACTCGCATGCCCGGCTCCTCTTTCGTGACATCCTGGTCGTAACGGGACAACCTGTCTCGGTCGATCAGTCTTGGCGCACGCCGCGATCGGGACAAGCGCCGATTCGGGGATTCCGTCCCGTTCGAGACAAGGAGCCGGAAGTGTCTCAGCCCAACGTGCGGGTCCGGCGTACGCGAAAGCTGTTGCGCGAGGCGCTGGTGGAGCTGGTCGAGGAGCGCGGCTTCGACCGGATCACGGTCGGGGAGATCACCTCACGGGCGATGGTCAGCCGGGCGGCCTTCTACCGGAACTACCGCGACAAGTACCACCTGGTCGAACAGATCTTCGACGAGGCGATGGCCGAGTTGCGCGGCACGATGGGCGGCGACGAGCGGCCGAGCGGCGAGCGGTGGGTGGGCTTCTTCGAGCATGTGGCCGACTACCGCCGGCTGTACGGCGCGCTGCTGGGCCGCAGAGGCAGCCCCTGGTTCGCCGACCGGATGCGCACCGCGCTCGCCGCGATGACCACCGAGCACTTCGCCGACGAGGATCCCGAGGGACTGGTGCCCACCGTGCTGTCGGCGATCTTCGTGCAGACGATCACGTGGTGGCTGGACCACGGCCGGGCCATGCCCCCGCGCGAGGTCGCCGAGCGGTCGGCGCGCCTGGCCGCCGCGGTCATCGCCGAGGCCGGCCGCGAGTGAGACGGCTTCGGCCGGACGCCGCGGGCGAACGGCGGCGGTGGTAGGCGACGGTCACCGCGGCGAGCAGCGGGCCCCAGGCGAGAAGCGGCGCGTAGCACACGTAGATCGCCCACAGCGCCGGGCCGTGGAACCCGGCCGCGCCGTTCGCCAGCCTCGGGGAGTTCACCGTGCTGAACGTCCAGATCGCGGTGACCGCACACGCGCCGAGGGCCGCGGGGACGACGGCCGCCATCGTCGGGATCCGCCGGCCGCCCAGCAGCGGGATCCAGCCCGGCACCACCTCACCCCACGGCCGTACGAGGCCGAGCGCGAGCAGCGCGAAGGCCTCGGAGACCACCGACAGCGACAGGATGTACGCCGGCTCCCAGGGGCGCAGGTGCCCCGGGTAACCGGCGAGCCCCGCGACGAGGGCGATCCGCCACAGGCCCGACGGCAGGGCGCACAGTGGGATGAGATGGGCGGCCCGTACCGCCCAGCGGGGCACCGGCCCCGACATCGGCGGCCGTACTCGGACCAGGGTCGCGTTGGTCATTGTCTCCTCCTGAGAAGTCGCGAGGTCCTCAGGATCCGGCGGACGGCACCCCCGCCTCCTCCCCCTCGGGCACCGAGCCGGTCCCCCTCAGGAGTGACCGCTCAGCGCGGCACGTTCAGCGTGTCCAGGTTGGAGATCTTCCAGCGACCGTCCCGGCGGACCGCGTCGACGGCGAGCATGGCCGCGGCGTAGGTGGTCTGCTTGCCGCTCGTGCGGGTGTTGCTCTGGTCGGCGAAGACCAGCAGGCGGGCGCGGTCGCCCTCGAGCATCTCCACCGCGCTGTCGGTGACCGTCGTGGTCAGCACGAGCTTCTGTTTCGGGGCCTGGGCGCGCACCTGGGCGAGCATGGTGTCGTACTGGCCGACCGCCTTGCCGGTGAGCAGGCTGTTCTCGGCCTGCTGCGTCCGGCCGGCGTCGCTGTAGTCGTAGGAGAACAGGGCGTTCACCGCGTCGGTGACCTGGCCCGTGACCTCGCTCGTACGCGCGGGGTCGGTCAGCGCGACGTTGGCGGCTCCGGCGCGGTCGCGCACGGCGCCCGCCTCTTCGGCGAACCACACCGCGAGGCCGCCCAGCAGCACCGTCAGGACGCCCAGGGCGACCGGCAGGCGCCGGACCCGGCGCTCGCGGGTCCGCTTCGGGGCCTTGTCGTCCTCGGGAGTGCGGCGGCGGATGACGAACGGGAGGGAGGGCATGCGGAGGTTCCTCTCGCGAAGGGACGGCGGGCTCAGCCGGCGGTCGTGCCGAGGGGGGCCTGGCCGAGCGCGCTGAGCTTCCAGCCGGACCGCGTGCGGGACAGCTGCGCCCGCATGCGGCTCTGCTTGGTGACCGGCGAACCCGTCGGCGGCGTGACGGTGATCTGCACGGCGACGATCGCGCCGGCCTTGCCCGCCCGGTCGTCCAGCTCGGTCACGGCGGCGTCGAGGATCTTCGCGGTGGTGACCGTCTTGGCGGTCCGTACCTGCTGGGCGAACTGGGCGCGGCCCTGGACGAGCTCCTGGTGCAGGTCGCCGGTCGAGGACGCCTCCCAGGACGCCAGGCCCTGGTCCACCTTGCGGTAGTCGAGGGTGTTCATGTTCTGCACGCCCTGCTCGGCGGCGCGCAGCACGGCGTCGCGGTCGCGGGAGTAGGCGAGGGAGTCGTCGTGCGCCGCGCCGTACCAGGACCAGCCGAAGTACCCCGCGCACGCGGCCGCCACCACGACGAGCACGGTCGCGACCAGCAGCACCGGATCGAAGATCCGGGGCAGGCGCCATCGCGAGGTCTCTCCCGCGGCCTCCTCGTCCGCGCCGTCCCCGGCCTGGGTCATCTCGGCGTCGGTGTCCTCGTCCTCGGTCTCCTCGGGCGCCGCCCGCTCGGTCTCGGTCTCCTCGGGCGCCGCCTGCTCGGTCTCGGTCTCCCCGGTCGCGGTCTCCTCGGTCTCGGTCTCCTTGGACGCTGCCTCTTCCGGCGCCGTCTCCTCGGGCTGGGGCTCGGCGTCCTCGCTGGGCTCCGTGGGCCGTTTCTCGGCTGTGGTCCGTGCCACCTGCTGTCACCTTTCGTGGAGCCGTACGGGTTACCGGGCGTGCATGTCGACGATGCGCCAGTGGCCGCCCTGGCGCCGGGCGGTGACCGAGAGCTGGGCCGCCGCCGACATGCCCTTGGGCCGGTCCTTGCGGACGATGACCTGGTCGAGGAAGACCAGGAGCTGCGCCGTGTCGCGGGTGAGCCGCACGACGCCGGCCCGTACGACGTGGGTCGTGACCGTGAGCCGCTCCGCCGCCGCGTGCTGCTTCACCTGGGCGAACAGCGTCCGGTACTCACTCGCGGCGGTGCCGCTCAGCACCTCGGCCGCGTCCTGCTCGGTGGTCGCCGTGCTGTCCGGCGTGTAGGAGAAGATCTTGGTGAGCCCGTTGCTGACGTCGCCGATGACGACCGACGTGGCCTCGGTGTCGACCAGCGTCCGGTCGCCGAGCGCCGGATCGTGCCGCGCCCGCGCGCTCAGCACCTGCATCCCCGCCCCGGCCAGCACGAACACCAGCACGATCACGAACGGCCAGCGGACCCGGCGGTGTCGCGGGGCGTCGTCGGCGGTCTGACCCTGGTCGGCGGCCTCGCTTTTCTCGGCGGCCTCGGCCTTCTCGGCGGCCTCGGTCTCTTGCACCTTGCCGGTCTCTTCGGACTCTTCGGTGACGCTCACGGCCCTCCTCCTACGCGCCGACCGGCACGGCGGTGAGCGAGCTGAGCCTCCACTGGGCGCCCGTACGCGCCAGCACGGCGGTGAAGCGCTTCCGCTCGGTCGTGGAGGCGCCGAGCCTGACCTGGACGGTCGCGATGACCTGCGCGGTGCCGGCACGGGTGTCGAGCTCGGTGACCGCGAGGTCGGTGACGGTGCCCTCCGCCGCGGTCCCGGCCTTGACGGCCTTCTGCCGGTCCTGCGCCGACGTGCGCCGCAGCGAGTCGCGCAGCGCCCCGGTCGAGGCGTCCAGCCAGCGGCTCAGCCCGGCGTCGCTCTGCCGGGGATCCAGGGTGTTCAGGACGGCGATCTCCCGCCGGGCGTCGCGCCGCACCTGGTCACGTGCCTGTGCGAACCGTACGGACGACGAGTGCGCGCTCTGGTGCCAGGCCAGGCCCGACCACCCGCAGAAGACGGCCGCGGCCACCACCAGGCAGATCCCGAGGACGCGCATCAGTGCTCCAGCCCGAGCAGGTCGCCCATGGACGCCGGACCGGCCGGCACCGACGGCAGCCCGAGCGCGCCCGGCAGAGTGGCGCCGGCTCGCGTGGCCGCCGCGGAGACGCCCGG
>NZ_JBHLZP010000601.1:0-4592 GCF_042429965.1 Actinoallomurus acaciae | reverse complement strand
GCGCACCCGTTCGGCGATCGCCGCGTGCCGGGCGGCGAGAGCGCCCGTGACGCCGTACGTGCGCAGCTCCCTGGCGGTGTCGGCGGTGGTCGCCAGGCCGAACAGCTGGTCCGCGAGGCGCCGGTCGGCGGCGAGCGCGTCATCGGACACCTTCTGCACGCGGCTCGCCCGCCGGTCGGCGAGCATCGGCGCCAGGCCGACGAGCGGCACGACCATCACGGGCGGGTACACCGTCGCGAGCAGCACGATGATCGCGGCGCTGCGGATGATCACCCGCCAGCCGCCGAGGAGCTGCCGCGCGGCACCCGCGAGCGTACGGCGGCCCTCGCGGAGCTGGTCGATCTCGCTCAGCAGGTCGGGGCGTTCCAGGTGTTCGACGGCGGGCACGGCGTTGACCAGAGTCGCGATCCGCGCCATGAGGTAGGAGCCGACCCGGTCGGTGAGCGCGGAGTCGCGCGCCGCCGCCATCGTCGACAGCGTCCACGCGGTGGTGAACAGCACCGCGACCAGGCAGGCCCCGGCGACGACGCGTTCGCGGTCGTGGGCGAGGGCCCCGTCGACCATGAGGTGGAACCCGAGCGGGAACGTCGCCGACGCGACCGCGGCCACGGTGGTCGCGGTGAACGCCCACACGAGCATCGCCGGCGCCGCCCGCCACGCGGGGCCCACGAGGACGCGCGCCACCGCGCCGGAGGGCCGCCCGGCCACGCTCATCGGGTCTCCCCGAAGCGGGCGACCTGGAGCCGGAACATCTCCGCGTACGTCCCGCCGGCCCGCACCAGCTCGTCGTGGGTCCCGGTCTCGGTGACGCGCCCTCCGTCGAGCACCGCGATCCGGCCGGCCCGCCGTACGGTCGAGAAGCGGTGTGAGATCACCACACTCGTGACCCCCTTGGTGATGTCGAGGAACCGGTCGTAGAACCGCGCCTCGGCCCGGACGTCGAGCTGCGCGGTGGGCTCGTCCAGGACGAGGATCCGCGCGCCGCGCTCCACCGCGTACAGCGCGCGGGCGAGCGCGATGCGCTGCCACTGACCGCCGGACAGGTCCTGGCCGCCCTCGTACTGCGCGGACAGCACCGTGTCCCATCCGCCGGCCAGCCCGTCGACGAGGTCGGCCGCGCCGGCCCGCCGCGCGACGCGTGCCAGCGCCTCGGCGTCGACCGGCTCGCCGACCAGGCCGAGGGCGACGTTCTCCCGCACGGTCAGCGGGAAGCGGGTGAAGTCCTGGTAGACCACGGCCACCTGCCGCTGCCACTCGCGCGCGGGCAGGTCGGCCAGCGGCACGCCGTCGATGAGGATCCGGCCCGCGGTCGGGTCGCGCAGCCGGGCCAGCAGCGTGACCAGGGTGGTCTTGCCCGCGCCGTTGACCCCGACGATCGCGGTGGACGTGCCGGCCGCCAGGACCAGGTCGAGGCCGCTCAGCACGTCGTGGTCGCCGCCGGGATAACGGAACGCGACGGACGCGAACACCACGTTCTCGCGCGGCAGCCCGGCGACCGGGACGGCCGCGGCGTCATCCCCGGGGTCGGCGGCGGCCAGGTCGCTCGTCAGCGCGTCCAGGTCCGGCACCGAGGCGAGCATGCCCTCCAGGGCGAAGTCGGCCGCGTTGAGGCTGCCGGCCTGCATGCTCGCGGGGAGCATCGTCAGCATCACGACGAGCGCGCCCAGCGTGATCGTGTGGTGGTACGCCGCCCGGCCCAGCGTCGCGGCGCTCACCGCGTACACGCCCAGGACGAGCGCGCTGAGCAGCGCGATCCGGCGGTTGATCCGGCGGACCTGCGCCCACGAGGGCCGCATGGCCTCGTCGTACAGGTCGCGATGGCGGCCGACCAGCCAGTCGCCGAGGCCGAAGACCCGGATCTCCTTGGCCGCATGGGGCCGCCGGGCCAGCCCGGCGAAGTACCAGCTGCGCCGCAGCGTCTCCGTCGCCCGCCGGTACGTGCCGACCCGCGACCGTACGAGGGCCCGTAGCGGCCGGTTCAGCACCAGCCACATCGCCAGGACGCCGAGCCCCAGCCACCAGTGGAACGTGGCGAGCACCGCGCACGCCAGCACGCCCGACAGCCGGTCGCCGATCCGGCCGATCAGGGCCATCGCGGCGCCCGCCGGATCCTGGCTCATCAGCTCGCCCTGGGCCGAGGACAGCCGGTCGAGTACGGCCGGGTCCTCGAGGTGGTCGATCCCGGCCGGGGCGGAGACGGCCTCGATCAGCCTCCGCTGCGTCACGATGGTCATACGGGCCCGGACCACCGCGCTCAGGGCGTCTTCCACCGGGCCGCGCAGTAGGGAGGCCGCGTACAGGCCGCCCGCGGCGCCGAGTCGCAGGAGCATCCGGTGCCCGGCCGGCGAGCCGAGCCCGCCCTCGACCGCCGCCGGGATGCCGCCGACCGTGCGGCCCATCGCGATGAGGACGACGTTGGGCAGCAGGGCCTCCACGACCATGAACACCAGGGCGGCGGCGAACAGGCCGGGCGCGGTGGAGGCGAAGTCGCGCAGGACCCGCGCGCGCGTCGAGGATCTCACCGGGCGTCCTCGATGTCGTCCCAGGCCGCCAGGTCCGTCATGAGCGTTCCGGCGATCCGCAGGACCTCCCGCTCGGTGGGCGACAGGCGCTCCATCGCGCGCGCCAGCCAGGCGGTGCGGCACCGGACGTCCTCGCGGAGCCGCGCGGCGCCCTGCTCGGTGAGGTGGAGCAGGACCTGCCGCCGGTCGGCGGCCGAGGTCCCGCGTGCGATCCAGCCCCGCTCCTCCAGGCGGGCGAGCGTCCGCGTCAGGGTCTGCGGTTTGGCCCGCTGGAGGGCGGCGAGGCGGCCGGCCGTCATCGGACCCTCGCGGTCCAGATGGGTCAGCGCACTGATCATCGACAGGGTCGTGCCGTCGCGCGGCCGCTCGGCGCGCATCCGCTGCGCGAGGTTCGACGCGCCGATGGACGCCGCGACGGCCGCCTCGGGCAGGTCCGGGAAGTCCTCCACGGTGAGGAGATTAGTAAGCTTTGGCGAAGGAGATCAACCCGGGTTTTGTGGTCAACGACCGGATGACCGTACGCAGATGCGTACGGTGCTGTGGCTCAAGGTGAGGGGCGCCGCGCTCGTCGCGGCAGGTGCTCTGGTGGGCGGTTCGGCCCCCGCCCGGTGAGCCGGACGGCCGGGCGGGGGCCTGCCGGATCTCAGGCCCGCACGCCGGCCAGGCTGCGGCACGCCTCGGCGCAGGTCCGGCAGATGCCGGCGCAGCGCTTCATCGCCGGGTCACTGTTCATCGTCATGCACGCCTCGGCGCACATGTCCGCCACGCGGGCGCACGTGGTGGCCATCTCGACGGCGTGAGGCGACTGACGCATGATCATGTCGGCGCATGCGCGGGCGACGTCGACGCAGTCCATCAGTGGGCCCATCATCATCATGTCGACGTGCTGACCGCCCTGCTTGAGGCAGTGCGCGATCGTCTGCTCGCAACAGCCGTAGCTCTCGATGCAGGCGTCGATGCACTTCTGCATATCGCCGCTGATCTTTCCTCCGTAGTTCACGGTCTCCTCCTCGGACGTGGCCCCTCCTACTTCGCGGGCCGGGATTAATGACTCTCATGTGGCCATATTCCCCGGGCTGCGCGTCCGAGTTGCCGTCAGTCGCCGCTTTTAAAAGGGTCACCCATTATTTTGCGGTCGCGTGCGGCAGCGCCATTGCGATGCCCATAGTCATGATTTATAGGTTGAAATGATGACAATACGGGCGGCATTGGGCGTCGTCGGACGCGGAGAGTGAGCGCGGGCCGTGGGGGCGCATCGCCCGAAGGTGGCGGGGAAACCGCGATGATCGTCGCGCCGGGTGTCGCCGGGTTACGGGCTCCCGCCCACAAGGGTGGTTAATTTGCGTAAAGGCGTCGGCCCTTCCTTTGTGCCGGATTGTGCTGTTGTCTCGGAGCGTACGGATCACGCGGGTCTTTTCTGGGGATTCGTCCTCTGAGGATCATCCTCCGCTCGCCACGCCGGGGACGCGGGGATCCGGACCTTTGGGGGGAGCGAGGGGCCCGGCGGACGTCCCGCCGCCGGGCCCTTTCGAGGGTGGCGCCGATTCGACTCTGGATCCTTACGGTTGTGCACTCCGTGCGTGTCGGGAACCAGATACGGTCTTTGGGCTGACAGTCCAGATCATCCCGATACCCGAGGGGGGATGAGCGTGTCCGGCCCGACGGACGAGAACGTTCCCGCACCCGGCTCCGCCGTGCCCTCTGACGAGGACGAGGACCGGACACCGGATCGGGACGAGGCGTCCCCGCCGCGGGAGGAGCCCGCCGGAGCCGACGGAGAACCGGACGGCGAGGCCCCGAGCGGCGACGTCCCGTACGAGGCCGGGCAGGACGAGCCGGGCACGCGCCCGTGCGCCTACTGCGGGCGGCCGATCCCGCAGCCGGGTGACTCCTCACCGGTGGTGCGGTACTGCCCGGACAACGGAGGCGCCTGCGCGAGCGCCGCGGCCGAGCGGCGGCGGCGTGACCAGGACGCCCCGGGACTCGCCGGCCAGGTCGCGCGCACGTGGGACATGGTGGAGCGGCTGGAGGACGTCGCGGAGCTGCTGGCCATGTCGCTGACGGGAGGCC